>JANOVW010000602.1:0-1613 GCA_031417575.1 Rhodoferax sp.
CAACAGGCTGAGGTAGTTTTTGGGGCCCTGAATGGCGGTAGTGCTGTTGTATTGGCTGATGGCCCCGCAGATGATGATGCGGGCATCGCGGCGTATTTTGGCCAGCACGTGGTCCAGAATCTCGCCACCCACGTTGTCAAAATAAATGTCAACGCCTTGCGGGCAGTGGGTTTTCAGCCCGTCGCGGACCGATGAGGCCGATGCCTTGTAGTCAATACAGGCATCAAAACCGAGCTCTTTCACCACCCACTCGCACTTGGCCGCGCCGCCCGCAATGCCCACCACGCGGCAGCCTTTGATTTTGGCCATTTGCCCCACCGTCTGGCCCACCGCACCCGCAGCCCCCGAGACCACCACGGTTTCGCCCGGCTGGGGTTGGCCAATGTCCATCAGGCCGAAATAACCGGTCATGCCCGGCATCCCCAACACATTGAGCCATTGCGTCAAGCTGCCGACTCGCAAGTCAATTTTGCTTAACCCGGCCGGTTTCATGTCGGCCGGGGCGAGTGTGATGTATTCCTGCACGCCAAAACCGGCCGAAACGTGGTCACCAACGGCAAAGGCCGACGATTTGGAGGCAATCACCTGGCCCACGCCACCCGCGCGCATGACTTCGTTGATGCCGACGGGCGGGATGTAGCTCTTGCCATCGTTCATCCAGCCGCGCATGGCCGGATCCAGCGACAAAGCCAAGGTCTTGAGGGTTACGCCGCCCTCGGGCGGCTCGTCCACCGGCACCGAGGTGAAGCTCCAGTTTGCTGGAGTCGGCAGACCTACCGGGCGGGAGGCCAGGCGAATCTGGTGGTTGGTCAGTTGGGAAAGCAGGGTGGTTGCAGACATATCGGATCTCCGGTTGAGTTCAAAAAAGCAGACCAGTCAGGGCAGGCGGGTCAATTCGACCCGTCGCATCACACTGTTTTTGCTACACGTTACGATATTGCCATGAATGTTGCCTCAACTCCCACCGCACCAGTCGCTTCTGTGCCACTTTCCCAGTTTGCAACCGACATGCTCCAGGCCTTGTCTTCCCGGCCCCGTTCCATCGCGCCAAAGTATTTCTATGACGAAGAAGGTTCGCGCTTGTTTGACGCGATTTGCGAGCTGCCGGAGTATTACCCCACGCGGACCGAAACAGCGCTATTGCAGGAACGGGCCACCGAAATCGCCGCTTGCATGGGCCCAGGGGTCGATTTGGTTGAGTTTGGCGCCGGTGCCATGACCAAAGTGCGAATCCTCCTGCCCGCCATGGACCAGCCCACGCGTTACCTTCCCATTGACATTTCGGGTGACTACCTGGAAGCCGCTGCCCAGCCTCTGCGGGCGGAATTTGCCAACCTCCGAATCGAACCCTTTGTGGCGGATTACAGCCAGGGGCTCAACCTGCCTGAATCACCCGTGGGCACACGCCGACGGGTCGGGTTCTTCCCGGGGTCCACCATTGGCAATTACACACCTGCCGAAGCGGTTGAATTTTTCAAGATGGCGGCCCAGGTGCTGCGCGGTGGTGCCCTGTTGGTGGGCGCAGACCTGATCAAAGACCCCGCCGCCCTGCATGCCGCCTACAGCGATGCCCAAGGTGTTACCGCTGCCTTCAACCTGAACCTGCTGGCCCG
>JANOVW010000603.1:0-5126 GCA_031417575.1 Rhodoferax sp.
ACCTGGTTAAAGCCCGCACAGCGCAGCACCACCAGGCGCACGCCCAGGGCTTTAAGGCCCTGCAGCACCGTGCGATCAAGCTGGTCGTTGACAAACGCACACACCGCGTCTGCGCCTGCGGCCGTGGCCACGGTGGTGGCGTCCAGCCGCGCTTCCAGAAAGCTGAAGCGGTGTGCCGCAAAGCCCGGGCTGCGCTCCAGCGCCTGGCGGTCGTAAAGGCGGGTGCTGTAGACATTGACTTGCATGTCAGCCCCTATGGTGTTTATTGTTTGAAGCCATTGGCCCCCCTGGTTGCCCCCATCGTACAGGCCAACGGGCCGCCGCAGGCGTGCGATGGGTGCCATGTGGGCCCGGTTGCTGACTCCGGGCCCGAACACAGCGGCGGCAGATTTCATAGACAATTGAAGTTGACGGTCAGGCCGCAGCTTGGGAAGTGGAAGAGGTGCGCGTCTTTGGAGCCGTTTATGCGGCCTGAATCGTGATCGAAAACCCGCCCAATAGGGGCGCCAAGGAAATTAGCCCATGAGTTCGCACCTGATACATGTCATCTATTCCAGCGCCGCGACGCAATACTTCAAGCCCGATGCCTTGCTTGCCCTGCTAGAGAAGGCCCGGGCCAAGAACGCCAGCATGGGGGTTACAGGCATGTTGCTGTTTGAAAACGGCAGCTTTTTCCAGATTCTGGAAGGCCCAGAGGCCGCCGTTGAAGGCATTTACCAGACCATCACCCAGGACGGCCGCCATGAAAAAGTGGTAACGATCATCCGAGAGCCCATTGCCAAACGCGCATTCGCCGAATGGACGATGGGGCTCTCCGGCGTCAGCTTGCAGGAGTTGGACGAAATCGTTGGCCTGAACGACTTCTTCACCAGTGGCAAAAGCTTAGCGGGCACCAACGCCGGGCGTGCCAAAAAGCTGCTGGATGCTTTCCGCCAGGGGCGTTGGCGCTCCAAAGTCAGCTACACCCTGCCGGTGGTCGGCATCCCAGGTGTGCTCAAGCCTGAGCTGACCGGTGCCACCCTGAAACCGAAAATTTCATTTGCGTTTCAGCCCATCATTTCAGCACGTGAAGGCGAAGTCGTGGGCTATCAGGCTTACCTGTGCGGCCCGCACAGCGAGTCGTTCAATGAAATTCTCCCGACCATTGGCGAACGTGAATGGACCCACTTTGACACCGCCGGGCGTGCCAAGGCTATCGACCTGGCCGCGAATTTGGGCGTGAATTGCGATCTGCACCTGAGTTTCTTGGCCCGACACCTCGAAGACGCCCGGGGTGCGATCCGCTCGACACTGGAATCGGCGGCGCGGCACAACCTGGAGCCCAGCAAGCTTGTGCTGGAGATCGACCAGGATCGGCTGATTGGCGAGCCCACCGAGATCGGCAAGATCATTGAAGAATACCGTGGCGCCGGCCTGCGCATTTCCATCGACCATTTCGGCGCCGGGCGGGCCGGGCTGAATTTGCTGGAGCCCCTGCGCCCGGAAATGATCTCGCTGAGCGAGAACCTGGTGACGGGCATTGCCAGCAACGGCTCGCGGCAGGCCATTCTGCGGGGTATTCTGCAAACCTGCAACGACCTGGGCATCGACCTGATCGCCAAAAACATCGAGCAGATTGATGACTACCATTGGCTTATCGACGAAGGCGTGAATTTCTTTCAGGGCAATCTGATCGCCAAGGAAGGTTTTGAAGAGTTGCCCGTTCCAGTGTTTCCACATTCCAAACTGCTATGAGTCTCAAGACCATTTGGCCGGATTTTTCATTCGCATTTCAGCCTATCGTGAATATTCGCACGGGTGCCATAGAGTCTTACGAGGCGCTGGTACGGGGCCTGGATGGCCGGTCTGCCGGCGAGGTGTTCCGCAAGATCTCAGAGGCCGACAAATACCAATTTGACGAAATGCTGCGCATCTCGGCCATCAAGCTTGCGGGCGAAATGGGCATCAAGTGCCATCTGAATCTGAACTTTCTGCCGCGCAGTCTGTCGGTCTCGGAAACCGCCATTTCTTCGACGCTCGAAGCCGCCAGAAGCGCAGGCATTCCGATCAGCTCGATCGTCATTGAAATCACGGAAAACGAGATCATTGACAACATGGCGTGGTTCAGGGAAAACATCGTCAACTACCGACCGGAAGGTGTGAACTTTTCCATTGATGACTTTGGTGCAGGCTACTCCGGGCTGAACCTTCTGGCGGCGTTTCAGCCTGAAAGCATCAAGATAGATTTGAGCTTGGTGCGCGACATTGACAGCAATGGCCCCCGGCAGGCCATCGTGCGGGGCATTATCAGAACCTGCCTGGACCTGGGCATTGACGTCATTGCCGAGGGCGTGGAATCCAACGCTGAGTGCAAGTGGTTCTTTGACGAGGGTGTTGACCGGATGCAGGGGTACTTCCTGGCCAAGCCGGGCTTCAAGACGTTGCCGATTCCGCTCATGCCGAAGTATTTTTTTGCCTGAGCAGCTTCTTGAGCAAAGCAGGCAACCCGCCCTTCGTGATCGGCGTTGCCGGGGGCAGCGGCAGCGGCAAATCAACCGTGACGCGCCAGGTGTTGGCATCCATCGGGCCGCAGATGGCGTCGGTGGTGTTTCAGGACGACTACTACTGCGACCAAAGCCACCTGTCGTCTGATGAACGCCGCAAGACCAACTACGACCACCCGCAGGCGTTTGACTGGCCGCTGATGGTTCAGCACGTGCGGGCGCTGTGCCGTGGCCAGCCCATCGAGATGCCAACCTACGATTTCGCGCAAGACAACCGGGCCAGCCAGACCTCCACCGTACAGCCCGCGCCGGTGATCGTGATCGAGGGCCTGTTTGCGCTGTATGACGCGGATTTGCGCGACATGATGTCGCTCAAGGTGTTTGTCGACACCGCACCCGACGTGCGCTTTATTCGCCGCCTGCAACGCGACATTGCCGAGCGCGGCCGCAGCACAGACAGCGTCATCAACCAGTACATGGACACCGTGCGCCCCATGCACAAGCAGTTCATCGAACCCACCAAACGCCATGCCGAAGTGATCTTGCCGCATGGTGCCAACGGCCCGGCGGTGGACATGATCACCACCAAGGTGGTGACGCTGATACGAGACCTCAAACCGGATTAGGGCTTGGCTTCAATCACAAATGCAACCGCCGCCAGAATCGCCGCCACCTGCGCGGAAACGCATTGCTCAGGTGTGGCACGGGCGCTGTCGGGGTAGACCTCGGTGGTGGTTGTGTAACGGGCGCCTGTGATTCCGGGGCACAGGGCCCAAGGCGTGACCGGGTAACGGATCGTGCCCGGCGCCACCACTGGGCAGCCGATGATCTGGCCTTTGTCATCCGCCGGTGCAACGTGCGTTACTTGCGCCACGGCCGAGATGATGGCTTGTTGAAACTCAGGCTGTGGATTGTCGGCATCGTCTACCAAATAGAAGCCATCCGGAATGCTGCCGGGGACGAAAGTTTTGCCATCGCGGGCGGCCACAGCTGGGCGAAACTCGGATTCGTCAGTGTCGGTGGTTTCATGCAAATCAATGTGTGCGGCAAACTGGCCCAGCCAAGGCGCCACCCATTGCATCAGCGCGGCAGATTCTTGCGCTGGGCTGGGGTTGCGGAATGACCGGTTGGGGTCGATGGCGTCATAGTTCCAGCGGTGGATGCGCTCGTACGCCCAGGGACTGACGCACGGGGCCACCAAAAGGTTGACGCGCCCTGCCAGGGCCTGCGCATGTTGATCGAGAAATCGCAACGCGCCGTGTACGCCGCTGGTTTCATAACCGTGCACACCACCGGTGACCAGCACGCCAGGCAAACCCGCCTGCCAGGCGCCGGCTTGCACAGCCACCAGGGGGAAGTGTTCGCCCGCGTAGGTCACATCGCCATAGGGGATGACTTCAAACCGTTGCGCCATGCGTCTGACCACGGCCAGCACGTCATCTGCATAACTGCGCTGACGCGTTTGCCTGGCACGCCATTGGGTGAGTTCTGCAGGGCCCCAGGGCTGACCCGGGGTGCCGATGGGGTAAGTCGTCAGGCGGGTCAAAATGCCCCGTACACCATGTTTTTGAAGATGTGCCGGTAGTGAACCCGTTGGCCGGGGGCCTGCATCATCCAGATGGCGATCAGGTTGGTTTTGGGGTCGATCCAGAAATAGGTGCCACCAGCGCCGCCCCAATTGATTTCGCCCACATTGCCGGCATTGGCGCCTTCGCCGTCGGTCATGCGCACGGCATAACCCAGACCAAAGCCAAAACCCGGGCCGGGTAAATAACCGGTGCTGGCACCTGGCACTTTGCTGGCACGGATCAAATCGGCGCCCAGGTGGTCGCTGTGCATGCTCTTGAGGGTTTGCGGTGACAGGATACGAACGCCGTCGAGTTCGCCACCGTTGAGCACCATGCGGGTGAAGCGCAGGTAGTCTGCTGCTGTGGAAACCATACCCCCACCACCGGATTCAAACACGGCGGGTTTGGTCAGATTCAGCAGGTTGACCGCCTGTTTGCTGTCGGGGTCAATCTTGAAGGGTTCGGCGATCCGGTTTTGTTTGTCGGCCGGCACGTTGAAGCCGCTGTCTTTCATGCCCAGCGGCCCCAGAATTCGCCGTTCCAGGTAGGTACCCAGCGTCTGGCCTGATACGCGTTCGATCAGTGAACCCACCAGATCGGTCGAGCGGCTGTACTCCCACATGGTGCCGGGTACATAGGCCAATGGCAGCGCCGCCAGCGTTTGGGCCAACTGGGTGTTGGTCATCTCGCTCTTGTGGATGCCGGTTTTGAGGTATTCCGACTTGACCAGCGATTTGCCAAACACACCGTAGGTGATGCCCGAGGTATGGCGCAGCAGGTCTTGCACCGTGGGTACGCGGGGCGACGGTACCCGTTCGAGCACCATGTTGCCGCTGGCGTCTTTTTTCTCGACACCCAGCTGCATGGTTTTGAATTCGGGCATGTAGACCGAGATGGGGTCGTCCAGTCTCACTTTGCCATCTTCGACCAGCATCATCAAGCCCACCGATACGACGGGTTTGGTCATCGAATAAATGCGGAAGATGCCATCGGCCGGCATGGGGGCCTTGGTTTCGGCGTTCAACACGCCCATGGCGCGCTGATGTACCACCTTGCCATCGCGGTAAACCAGCAT
>JANOVW010000604.1:0-8218 GCA_031417575.1 Rhodoferax sp.
GATCACCAACAACGTGTTGTCGATTGCGCAGCAGTGGATCATCAATACGCGCATGGGGGTTCCACCCCAGTTCAATTTGCCCAAATTCAAGTAATTCGGGTGCGTCAAGTCGCTGGCGAATGAATCCATGCCTTCGGCCCCACAAGACCCCATCGTCGCCATCGCCAGTGCGCCAGGCCGGGGGGCCGTTGGCGTGGTACGGGTTTCGGGTGCGCGCCTGGAGCCTTTGGTTGAAGCGCTTTTAGGACGTCAGCTCACACCACGCCAAGCGACTTACCTGCCCTTTTTGGCGGCTGACGGGAGCCACCTTGACAAAGGGCTGGCGCTCTATTTCCCGGCACCCCATTCCTATACTGGCGAATCTGTTTTAGAGTTGCAGGCCCATGGTGGGCCCGTCGTTTTGCAACTTTTGGTAGCCCGCTGCCTGGAGGCCGCCGCCGAGCAACACGAAAAAACAGCGTTGCCCCGTTTGGCGGATCTCCGATTGGCGGAACCGGGTGAATTTACCCGCCGGGCATTTTTGAACGACAAGCTGGATCTTGCACAGGCCGAAGCAGTTGCAGACTTGATCGATGCCAGCACCGAGGCCGCGGCTCGCAGCGCGGGTCGGGCGATGGCCGGATTGTTTTCAGACGAGGTTCATCTTCTGCGGGATGCGCTGATTCGTTTGCGCATGCTGGTTGAAGCAACGCTGGACTTTCCAGAGGAGGAAATCGACTTCCTCCAACAAGCAGATGCGCAGGGGCAACTGCTTGGAATTCAGACTCAATTGAACCAAGTGCGCCAGCGAACACGTCAAGGCATGTTGCTTCGTGATGGCCTCAAGGTAGTGATTGCCGGGCAACCCAATGTCGGGAAATCCTCACTTCTGAATGCGCTGGCGGGTGCTGAATTAGCCATTGTTACGCCGATACCGGGCACGACGCGGGACAAAGTCCAGCAAACCATACAGATCGAGGGTGTTCCTATACACATAGTCGATACCGCCGGTTTGCGGGATAGCGATGATACGGTTGAAAAAATAGGCATTTCGCGCGCATGGGAGGCGATCGCCCAAGCCGATGCGGTTGTGTTTTTGCGGGATCTGTCGCGGCAGAAACAAACAGACTATGTCTTGGCTGACAGCGAGTTGAATGCCCGTTTGTCGACCGTGTTGACACCGGGGGTTCCATTGATTGAGGTCTGGAACAAGGCCGACACGGTGACCGTTGGGAATGGGTGGCAAGAGCCCCAGCCCACCGAACACCCAGTCCTTTGTTTATCGGTAAAAACTGGCGATGGTTTACCGTTGCTGCGGCAAAGGCTTTTGCAGGTGGCGGGCTGGCAAGCAGGCATAGAGGGCGTGTATATCGCCCGGGAACGACACGTGCAGGCCTTGGCGCGGGTGGCGGGGCATGTATCGCAGGCACAGGTTTGGTTGGCATCCCGGGCGCAAAGCCTTGATCTTCTGGCAGAGGAGCTGCGCTTGGCACAACAAGCGCTTGGTGAAATAACCGGTGAGTTCACCTCAGATGATTTATTGGGTGTGATTTTTTCCAGCTTTTGCATTGGCAAGTAGGCCGCTGACTTTCTGCGCCAAACGCTGCTTTGGCGTTAATATCCAAGGCTGAAGGTCGGGAAAAACCAGAAAAATGGGTGCCATCATGAATGCAATATTTCAGACTTCCAGCAATTTCAACGTATCAGCCGTGCGAGGCCTGATTGACGCAGTGAATAGAAACACGGTGGAAGATGCCTTGGCAAAAGCAATCACGCCGGCCCAATGGGAAGCGATGGGACCATTTCTTCAGTCCTTCACGTTGGCGCCTGGTCAAATGTTGATAGCCCAAGGTTCACTCGATCGAACCTTGTATTTTGTCGAATCGGGTAGTTTGAGCGTGCATCTTGAAGATGCCACCGGCAAGATTCATTTGGCAATTGTCAACGCCGGCTCGGCGATTGGTGAGGGGGGCTTTTTTGCGCATGCGCCGCGCAATGCCACGGTGCAAGCGGTCGGCGACTGCAAGTTGTGGAGTTTAACTTACATCAAATATACAGAACTGTCGCAAAAACTCCCTCGCGTTGCCTTGGCGCTTGCCATGGGTTTAGGGGCGATTGTTTCAAAACGCATGACAGACCGGCGCAAACGCGTGTCCGTGACCTGATCGCAATCAACACATTCATTCCGGGTTTTTCGCCATTTCCATGTCCCTCATCAATCGCTTTTTTCAAAAAGCACCGGCAGACGCCGAGGCCAGCCGTCCCTCTGCCACCTCGACGCGACCAGGAGCCGGTGAAGCGGGTGGTGATCGAAAAGCAGAACGTTCAGAACATCGCGAACAACTTTATGCCGTGGTGCGCGAAGCCATGACCCGCGCGGGGGTGTTGTCAACCAGTTTCAAATTCAAAGTCTTGTCTTTGGATTCACGAGGCTCCAATTTTTTAATCATGATGGATCTGGTGAGTTCAGCTGCTGAAGAAAGTAGTCGATTGGCTGAAATTGAGGCCCTGGTGATGCATAACGCCAAGGTGCGTCACAACCTGATCGTTGCGGCGATGTATTGGCGCCTCAGCGACTATGTGACAACCGGGTTGCAATCGAGGGTCGCCAATGGCCAAGCTGCACGTGCTGCAGAACAGGAAAATGTTCGTAATCAAGCGGTCGCGGTAGAGGAAATGCTGGCCTTTAAAAAGGCGTTTGCCGGCGTGTCGTCAGCGGGCCCCTTGTCTGCTTCGGGCGAGGTGATGCGGTCGGGCCGCAGAAGTCAGCAGCCCATGGTGCGTGAGTCAGGCGGAGATCCGGATGATGTCCGTGCTTCGCCTTTGGGGCCAACGCAGTATGGCGAATTGAATTGATCAATCGCCAACGGTGCTCAGTGACCCGTGTAGTCAACCAGGGTAAACAAGGGCAATCCACTGGCGCGGAGTTTTTGAGAGCCCCCTAACTCTGGCAAATCAACAATCGCGGCACCTTCTGTCACCGTGGCGCCCAGTTTTTCCAGCAGTTTTTTCCCGGCCATCATGGTGCCGCCGGTTGCAATCAAGTCGTCAATGAGTAGAACCCGATCACCCGGCCGGACCGCATCGGTGTGCAATTCGACCGTCGCACTGCCGTATTCAAGTTCATAGGTTTCTTCGACCGTCGTGAATGGCAGCTTGCCTTTCTTTCGAATCGGAACGAACCCCACATTCAGCTCATAAGCCACAACAGCACCCAGAATGAAGCCACGCGCATCCAGCCCCGCAACGACATCCGGACGCATGCCATTGTCCATATAGCGGTGGACAAATGCGTCAATCAAGACGCGAAACACTTTGGCGTTTTGCAACAAGGGCGTAATGTCACGAAACTGAACGCCAGGCGCAGGCCAGTCGGGCACGGTTCGGATATGGCTGCGCAGGTATTGGCTGACGGTCTGGTTTTGCATGGTTTGGGTTGTTGAGTGGTTGGGTGTTATTTCCGGGCAAGGAGGGTCTGTTCCGCCAAAGCCAATTGCTCGACCCGTCCGGATAACACCAGCGAGTCGTTTGCCATCAAAATTGCTTCTTCAAGCAGGCCCGCTGGCTTGCCAGCGCCGCGCCGCAAGCTGACCACCTGTACCTGAAGCCGATCCAAGCCGCAGTGGCCAATGGCCTTGCCAATGGACGAGGCCCCCTCAGGCAAAGTAAGCGTCACCAGGCGCTCGGTATGAAGGTCGTCCGCCAGATCGTCATCTGCACCGTGAAAAAACCCGCGCAAAAGGGAATACCGCGCATCCCGCTGCTCCTGCACGACCCGGATAACCCGGCGCATGGGAACGCCGACCAAAGCCAAGGCGTGTGTCGCCAGCATCAGCGATCCTTCAATGGCTTCTGGAACGACTTCCGTTGCGCCAGCCTGCTGCAGGGCCTCGAGCTCATGATCGTCTTGCGTTCGTACGACTACAGGGACCTGCGGTGCATGGCTTTGGATATGGCCCAACACCTTTTTGGCGGCCGGAACATCCAGGTAGGTCACGACCACAGCGCTGGCCCTTGCCAGGCCGGCCGCCATCAGGGCCTGCAGGCGGGTGGCGTCGCCAAAAACAACGGAATTACCCGCGGCGGCCGCGTTTCGCACGCGATCCGGATCAAGATCCAAGGCCATGTAAGGGATGTTTTCATGCTCCAGAATGCGCGCCAGGTTTTGCCCACATCGTCCATAACCACAGATGATGACGTGTTGACGAACCTTCATCGCGCGGGTCGCAATGGTCGTCATTTGCAAAGACTGTTGTAGCCATTCGTTGCTCACCAACCGCAATACGATGCGATCGCTGTACATCACGATGAATGGGGTTGCCAGCATCGACAGCACCATCCCCGCCAAAATGGGATTGAGCAAAGCAGCGGGCACCAACTGGTGTCCCTGAGCCAATGTCAGCAACACAAAACCGAACTCGCCCGCTTGTGCCAAATACAAGCCAGTTCGCAGTGCGATACCGGTTGAGGCGCCCAGGCGCCGCGCCAGAAGCGTGATCAACGCGGCCTTGAACAAAACGGGAAGCGTTACCAACAGCAAAACCAGCGGCCATCGGGCTAGCACCAAACGCCAATCCAGCATCATGCCAATACTGATAAAAAACAGCCCGAGCAGTACGTCGTGAAAAGGCCGTATGTCGGTTTCCACTTGATGTTTGAACTCGGTTTCTGAAATCAGCATCCCGGCAATAAAAGCACCCAACGCCAGGCTGAGCCCCGCATGTTCTGTCAGCCAAGCCAATCCCAAGGTGACCAACAGCAGGTTCAGGACAAAAAGCTCGTCACTTTTGCGACGCGCAACGATGGTCAACCACCATCGCATGATGTGCCGCCCGCCTGTTAACAGCAGCGCGATCAGGATGACTGCCTTGACAGCGGCCAACCCCAGCGCCTGCGCCAAATGGGATTCAGCCGCGCCCAATGCCGGAATCAGGACGAGCAGGGGCACCACCGCTAAATCCTGGAAAAGCAGGATTCCCATGACGCGTTTTCCGTGCTGCGACTCCATCTCAAGCCGCTCAGTCATCAGCTTGACCACAATCGCGGTGCTGCTCATGGCCAACGCACTGGACAAGGCCAAGGCCGTTTGCCAACTCATTCCCCAAAACTGCGGGGCGAACCAGGCAACACCCAACGAGGCAGTGGTACCCAAAGCAATTGTTAGCCCAACCTGCAGAAAACCGAGGCCGAAAACGTGGTTTCGCATGGCCCGCAATTTGGCCAGGTTGAACTCCAAACCGATCACGAACATCAGGAAAACCACGCCAAATTCACCGAGATACCGAATGCCAACCGTATCCTTCGCCAGCGCCAGAGCGTTGGGGCCGATTACCACCCCAACCACCAAGTATCCCAACATCGGCGGCAACTTGAATGAGCGGCATGCGACAACCCCCAACACCGCGGCCAGCAAATACAGCAAAGTCAACTCAAGTGACGACATGCCCCGATGCTAATCGCAACACACCGTTGATCACTACCCCTGCGGTCGCATGGCTCTATAAAATGCAGACATGACCGCCGACCCACCCAGCATTCCGACAAGTGACGCGCAGCGCGCCATTCAACTCGCCCATGAAACTTTGGACATCGAAGCCGCGGCAATACTCGGACTCAAGCAAAGAACAGGTGTTTCATTTGCGCAAGCAGTCGCCAAAATATTATTGGTGCAAGGTCGCGTAGTGGTGATGGGCATGGGCAAAAGCGGACACATCGGGCGCAAAATTTCAGCGACTCTGGCCTCGACCGGAACACCGGCTCTATTTGTTCACCCTGGTGAAGCCAGCCATGGCGACTTGGGCATGATCAAAGCCATCGACTTGGTGCTCGCTATTTCGAACAGTGGTGAAGTTGATGAGTTGACCGTGTTGCTTCCCTTGTTGAAGCGTTTGGGCGTGCCGTTAATTGCCATGACGGGTAACCCGGCTTCTACCTTGGCGAGTTTTGCCGAACTGGTATTGGATAGCGGGGTTGACAAGGAGGCCTGCCCGCTGAATCTGGCTCCGACGGCCAGCACGACTGCACAAATGGCGTTGGGTGATGCCCTGGCTGTTGCGTTGTTGGCGGCCAGAGGGTTCAAAGCAGAAGACTTCGCCCGGTCACATCCAGGTGGTGCCTTGGGCCGCAAACTTCTGACGTTGGTTAGCGACGTGATGCGCAGAGGTGATGCGGTACCCAGTGTGAGTCCTGGAACCGGTTTTAGCGATTTGATGCGCGAAATGGGTGCCAAAGGCCTTGGCGCATCGGCTGTTGTCGATACACAGGGGCGGGTATTGGGAATATTTACAGATGGTGATTTGCGCCGATTGCTTGAAAAGGGTGTGGACGTGCGGACAATTTTTGCCGGTCAGGTCATGCACCCGGCTCCCAAAACGATCTTGAAAACGGCGTTGGCAGTCGAAGCAGTGGATCTGATGGAGCAAAACCGGATCACCAGTATCCTGGTTGTCGATGAATCCGGAATCCTGTGTGGCGCATTGAACAGCAATGATTTGATGCGTGCAAAAGTGATTTGACATCATGGTTGCACGTCATCACGGCATAGTGCCTGCCCTGAACTTCCCGCCTGAGCTGCTGCTGCTGGCTCAAGGAGTCAAAGTTGCTTTTTTTGATGTCGATGGTGTGTTGACCGATGGGGGTTTGTATTTCTCAGAGACCGGTGAAACGCTCAAACGCTTCCACACGCTGGATGGCCTGGGCTTGAAACTGCTGCAACAAGCCGGCATCACGCCTGCAGTGATAACCGGGCGGGACTCGCCTGCACTGCGGCATCGAATCAAGGCGCTGGGGATTCAATATGCCTTTTACGGAACCGAAGACAAACTACCTGCTGCCGAACAAGTACTGCAAACGGTGGGGCTTGGGTGGGACGCCGCCGCTGCAATGGGTGATGACTGGCCGGACCTTCCGGTGATGATGCGGGCCGCGTTTGCCTGCGCTCCGGCCAACGCGCACGAGGAGGTGAAATGCCGGGCGGCGTACGTTACCGGAACAAGGGGTGGGTTTGGTGCAGCCAGGGAGTTTTGTGATGTTTTGTTGGTTGCCAGTGGTCAATACGCCTCGCTGTTGGGCAAGGCCATTCAGGGCGCGGTGGCGCCGCAAGCACAGCTGGTACCCAAGTCGAATCAGGATATATCGACATGATTCCGCTATTGCGTAGTCTGGCCGACCGTATTTCCATGTATCTACCCATCGTCATGATGGGGTTGCTGGCGCTGGCTACCTATTGGCTGGTAAGAAGCACGCCGGGTTTTGAGGCGCCAGCACCACCGCCCCCGGTGCGCAAAGATCCTGACTACACAATGAAAAACTTTTCGGTGCGCTCCTTTGACGCGGCAGGCAAGCTCAAAAGTGAAGTTACGGGCCAGTTGGCGAGGCATTTTCCCGATACTGACACGTTGGAAATTTCCTTGGTGCGTATTCGCTCTTTCAATGACAAAGGGCAACTGACCCTCGCGACGTCCCGGCGCGCATTGACCAATGCCGATGGTTCGCAGGTGGAGCTGATCGGCGATGCCAAGGTCGTACGCGAACCAGCGCCAGGTCAAAAACCCACAGAACGCCTCAGTTTTAGCGGAGATCAACTGATCGCTTATCTAAAGACGGAAAAAATGCGGTCAGACAAACCGGTTGTGCTCAAGCGCGGGCAGGACGAATTTACCGCCGAAAGCATGTCACTGGACAACAACAGTCAAGTGGTCGAGTTGCGGGGGCGCGTGCGCGGAACATTGGTACCAGTGCAAACGCCATGAAGGTTGTTACATGACAAACCCCGCGGGCCTGGTTTTTATCACGGGCGCTTCCAGCGGTTTGGGTCAGGCATTGGCTTTGCGCTACTGCCAGGCGGGTTATCGGTTAGCGCTGGTTGCCCGGCAGGTGGATGGCGTCACTGTATGGGCTCAAAACAACCAGATAAGTGCAGATCGATATGCTATTTACGAGGCCGATGTCACTCAGCTGCAAAGCCTTCGTGCGGCCGCCAGCCGATGCCTGGAAAATCAGGGCCTACCCGATGTGGTGTTGGCCTGTGCGGGCATCAGTGTCGGTGTGGATACGGCGGATGAAGCCGATTTGGCCGTGATGCACCGGACATTTTTGACCAATAACCTGGGAACCGCTGCCACGTTTTCACCATTTTTATCGCTGATGCGCGAGCGTCGATCGGGAACGTTGGTGGGATTGGGCAGTGTCAATGGCATACGCGGCTTTGCCGGACATGGTGCGAATTGCCCCAGCAAGG
>JANOVW010000605.1:0-10985 GCA_031417575.1 Rhodoferax sp.
CGGGGAACGTGAAATTGGTCGGGTCGTAGAAAGCGGTTTCGTTCAAACCGGGTTCCAGCTTGTCCAGCGGGTAGTTGTGCGGCACATAGGCAGTCAGTGCCACGCTGCCAAACGGCACCTTTTTATCGGTTCCTTTGACGGTGAACTCGCCATTGGCGAACTCGATGTCAGCATCGCTGGCTTCCATCAAGTGGGCCGCAATTTTCTTGGCCTTGGTTTCAATCTTGTCCAAAGCCTTCATGATGGCAGCGCCGCCGACCGAAATGGAACGGGAGCCGTAGGTGCCCATGCCAAACGGCACACGCCCGGTGTCACCGTGCACCACATCAACGTTTTCAACCGGAATGCCCAAACGAGCGGCTACCACTTGCGCAAAGGTGGTTTCGTGGCCCTGCCCGTGGCTGTGTGAACCAGTGAAAACCGTTACGCTGCCGGTGGGGTGAACACGAATTTCGCCGCATTCAAACAGCCCCGCCCGTGCACCCAATGCGCCTGCAATGTTGGAAGGCGCGATGCCGCAGGCTTCGATGTAGCTGCTGTAGCCAATGCCGCGCTTGAGGCCTTTGGCGGCACTCGCTGCTTTGCGGGCCGCAAATCCGGCTACATCGCCATTGGCCTCGGCTTTGTCCATGGCACCCCGGTAGTCACCCACGTCATATTGCAGGGCAACGGGTGTCTGATACGGCCAACTGGTGATGAAGTTGCGTTTGCGGATTTCGTCTTGGCTCAGGCCTAAATCCCATGCGCATCGGCTAACCAGGCGTTCCAGCAAATAGGTGGCCTCGGGCCGACCCGCACCGCGATACGCATCAACCGGTGCGGTGTTGGTGAACCAGGCATCTACCTCCACATGGATTTGCGGGCAGGTGTATTGGCCTGCCAGCAGCGTGGCATACAAGATGGTTGGCACGGCGGTGGAGAAGGTGGAGAGATAAGCCCCCATGTTGGCATCGGTGTGCACCCGCATTGCCAGGAACTTGCCATTTGCATCCATCGCCATTTCGGCATGGCTGACGTGATCACGGCCGTGTGCGTCGGTCAAAAAGGCTTCACCCCGCTCACATGTCCACTTGATGCTGCGATTGACCTGCTTGGCGGCCCACGTGAGCGCCACGTCTTCTGCGTAGAGGAAAATTTTGGAACCAAACCCGCCACCCACATCCGGTGCAATCACACGCACTTTGTGTTCGGGCAAGCTCAGCACAAAGGCTGTCATCAGCAGCCGTTCGACGTGTGGGTTTTGGTTGGCCACATACAAGGTGTATTCGTCATTGGCCCGGCTGTACATGCCAATCGCAGCACGAGGCTCCATGGCATTGGGCACCAAGCGGTTGTTGGTGAGGTCCAGTTTGGTGACATGGGCCGCGTTGGCAAATACGCCATCAACTGCCGCTTTGTCGCCAATCGCCCATTTGTAGCAATGGTTGTCGGCAGCAGCCTCGTGCAAGGCCGTGCCTTTGGCAGCATCACGCACGTCGGTCACGGCACCCAACACGCCGTAATCAACCTCAACCGCTTCTGCGGCGTTTTTGGCTTGCTCCAGCGTTTCGGCAATCACCATGGCCACCTGGTCGCCCACGTAACGAACCTTGCCGATGGCAAGAATGGGGTGCGGAGGCTCCTTCATCGGGCTGCCATCGGTGCTGGTAATCAACCAGCCACACGGCAAACCGCCCATTTTTCCATCGATGTCGGCACCGGTGAAAATCTTCACAACGCCTGGCATCGCGCTGGCTGCGGCAATGTCTACCTTGTTGACGGTCGCGTGCGCATGGGGGCTGCGCACAAACACGGCATAGGTCTGGTTAGCCTGGGTGATGTCATCGGTGTAGTTGCCCGCGCCGGTGAGAAACCGGTAATCTTCCTTGCGGCGGATGGCCGCGCCAATGTGGGGAAGTTTTGCAAAATCAGAAGCGCCCATGGTGTTTCTCCAGTTGAAGGGTCAGTCGGGACAAATCAGGCAGCCATGGCCGCTTGGCCGGTTTTCACGGCTTTGACAATGTTTTGGTAGCCGGTGCAACGGCACAGGTTGCCTTCCAGCAGTTCACGAATTTCGCCTTCGCTGGCTTTGGGGTGGTGCTTGACGAGGTCTATCGCGCTCATCACCATGCCGGGCGTGCAAAAGCCGCACTGCAGGCCATGGCACTCCTTGAATGCCGCTTGCATGGGGTGCATGGTGCCGTCAGCGGCCGCCATGCCCTCGATGGTGGTGATGTCAGAGCCGCTCACCTGCGCCGCCAAGACGTTGCATGACTTCACGGCGCGCCCATTCATCATGACGGTACAGGCACCGCACTGCGCAGTGTCACAACCGACGTGGGTGCCCGTTAGCTTGAGATTTTCACGCAATGCCTGAACCAACAGCGTATTGGCTGCCAGGTCAAGGCTTTGCGCTTTGCCGTTGATAGTGAGTTGAACCTGCATGGTGAGATCTCCGTCTGTGAGTGGGTTACAAAACTGGGTGTTCAGCCCGGAATTATTGGGGTACAAAAACCGGGGTAGCCTAGGCGAAACCCTAAAGCCCCGCCAGGAACATGTTAAATTCTCAAAATGCAACAACTGTGACAGTAACCTGTACGATCATGCTCCAAACCCTGATTCACAACGCTGAAGAACGTCTGCGCCAGATCGATTGGGTGCGTCGTGCGGTACTGCATGATGGTCAAACTGCCGACAGCAGCCTGGCGCAGCCCTGGATCACGCGTTCATGGCAGCGTTGCCTGGAAAGTGGGCAGCGCCCGCACCAAACCGTGGTTTTTGACCAGGTTTCCATTGAGGCCAAACGTCGCAGCGAAGAAAGCAACCACGTCTTGCTTGAAGCTGCCCGGCCTACCCTGCATAAACTGGGTCAGGCTATCGCCGACACCCGGTATTTCGCCATCCTGACCAATGCCGAAGGCATGGTGGTTGATGTGGGAGGCCCGATCGATCGTTCAGACCCACGTGCCAATGTGATTGCGCGCGTCGGTGTCGATTTATCCGAGCGCAGCGTGGGCACCACGGCCATCAGCGCCGCACTGTCTGAACTGCACCCGGTCTGGCTGCATCGTGGCGAACACTTTTACGGCAGCAATTCCGCTTACAGCTGCGCGGGCGCCCCGCTTTTCGGGCCCAGTGGCCAATGCGTCGGCATGCTGGATGTCACCGGCATTGACGCGCAAGAACGCCCGGAACTCAAGTACCTGTTGGCCCAATCGGCTCGCAGCATTGAAAACGCCCTGACACTGGAGCGCAAACACAGCTTGATGGTGCGCCTGAATTGGCCCGGGCGCTTGTTGGGCGATGAAACAGACGGTTTGGTCTGCCTGGACAAAGATGGCTGGATCACGGGCGCCAATCAAACGGCACGTCAAATGGCGGCACAATTGATTCCGACGTTGGCGCAAGATAACGTACCCATCCATTCCAGTGAGGTATTTGCCTTGCCGTTTGAGATGCTGTTTGACGCTGCCGGGCGAGATGCCTATGGTCAACCGGCACCGATGGACGTACCGCTGTGGTCAGGCCTTCGCCTGCAGGCCCTGCCGCAACGGGCCCGCCCTGTTGGCCAGGGCGAACTCGTGCCGCGCACACCCATCGGTGAGCATCAGTCGTTACGCGATGTGGAAACCGCGTTGATTCGAAAGGCCGTTGCGCAAGCCAAGGGCAATGTGATGCAAGCGGCGCGGGCGCTTGGCATCAGCCGGGCCACGGTGTACCGCAAGCTGGGGAATAAGTCACCCGTTTAAAGGGTATTGATGGGATTTGAACCGGCGCCTGCTTGGACTGCCCGTTAGAAAACCCGGTGCCGTCAAGGGAGCAATCGAGCCCCTCAATTTCTGAACGGTGTCGCGAATTTGCTGTCGGCCGCCAGTTCGTTGTCGTTCAGCGTCGACAAAAACGCCACCAAGGCCGATTTGTCTGCCGCGCTGAGCCCCAGCGTTCGAGGCACTCCACCCGGTCCCATCAGGCGTGGGTCCAGGGCCGGTCCCGCCTGCACGCCGCTGTTGTAATGCTCCACGACCTGCGCCAGCGACGAGAAGCGGCCATCGTGCATGAACGCGTTGCTTAATCCGACACTCTTGAGTGAGGGCGATTTGAAGATGATGGTTTCACCCGCATCCAAACCATTGGAACGCGAATTGGCGGTCAAGGCGAATGTTGGTGCCGCATGACACGCCACGCAGCCCAATCCACCAGCAGCTGGGGGGTTCACGAACAAAGCCCGCCCGCGGTTTTCTTCAGTGGTAAAACTGGCAATTGGAATACCCAAACCTTTGTCTGGCAAAGCTGCATTGAAATTGGCCACATAACCCGAATCCCAGCGGCTGCTCGTTGACACCATGGCCCGTTCAAATTGGGCGAGTGCCCGCTGAATGCGGGCTTCTGTCAGCGCGCTGTCGCCAAAGGCCCAAGTGAAAAGTTCCGGGTAATAAGCCAGTCTCTGCAATTTGGCTAACACTGCAGTGAATCCGCCGTGCGCAGCGTCAAAGCCCATTTCAACCGGGTTTTGTATCGGCTCGCTGGCCTGCGCTTCAACGCTGGCCGCGCGCCGGTCCCAAAATGTGGTGCCAGGACGAAAATAGCGGATATTCCCCAGGCGCATGGCGTGGGCCGACGTGAAGGCGACCCCTGAAAACCCGGTGCTGAATCGATTCGGATCGTCAAATCCGCGTGCCTGGTTATGGCAAGAGGCACATGAAACCGTGTTGTTGACGCTCAGATTTTTGTCATAAAAAAGTACCCGACCGACACTGGCAATCTTGTCGTTCACGGGGTCAACCGCAGGTGTGTTGTCAGTGGCTGCCACGGCCGCGTCGTAATAGGCGGGAAGTGTCGGTGCCGCGTAATTGGCAATTGCCGCAAAATTGACGGTCAAAACGCTGCTGACAGCGGCTGGTGTGGTCACGGTTGCCGCTGCTTCAACTGTGGGGGCTACACTTCCGCCGCCGCCACAACTGGCCAGCAAACCAGCCCACCCCAGCAGACAACAAACGCGAATGAAGCAGCCTTTCACCACGTTTAAAAAAGTGGCAAAACCGATGTAAAAACCGTCACGGTCAGAATATTTCATGCCGCGATTGTTGCGACATGTACGGCAAAAATAAAGACTTTTTGCTCCGCTTTACCGATCTTTACCCGCCTTCACCTGACCTTGACATCGCCCGGAGTCTTGGCCCGAGCAAACCCGTTTAACCGCTTGCCCGGGGCAGCATCCCCGTAATCGCTTTCATGCGGGTGAGCCAGCGCGCATGGCGCGGTCCATGCCGACCGTGAAGCCAGTCTGGGTTCACGGCTTGGCATTCGGGAAGAACAACTGCTCGCCACCTATCTTGTAGGTGGCAATGGCCACCTGGCCCGCGCTGGAAACAACCCAGTCGACAAACTTTTGCGCCTCTGCGGTTTTCACGTGCGGGTGCTTGGCGGGGTTCACCACCATCACACCGTACTGGTTGAACAGTTTGTTGTCGCCTTCGACCACAATTGCCAGCTCACCCCGGTTTTTGAAGGCCAGCCAGGTGGCGCGGTCGGTCAGTGCATAGGCATTGCTGCTGGAAGCGATATTGAGGGCTGGGCCCATGCCACAGCCGCACTCTTTGTAGCCCGCGCCTTTGGCTGCAAGGGCAGCCGCCCCAGCCGCGCTCCAGTAGCGCAGCTCAGCGGCATGCGTACCACTTTTGTCGCCCCGCGAAATAAAACCCGACGGCCTGGCTGCGATTTTTTTCAGGCCTTCAAGAATGTCCTTTCCCCTGGCGCCCGCCGGGTCGCTTTTGGGGCCAACCACGACAAAGTCGTTGTACATCACCTCCAGGCGGTTCACCGCGAAGCCATCAGCGACCAATTTTTCTTCGGCCGTCTTGTCGTGCACAAAGAGCACATCCGCGTCACCCCGGCGCCCCATGTCCAATGCCTGGCCGGTACCCAAAGCCACGACCTTGATGTCAATGCCAGTGGCCTTTTTGAATTCAGGCAGCAAGTGGGTGAACAGGCCCGATTGTTCGGTCGATGTGGTCGAAGCCATCACGATCTGTTGTGCATGCGCTGGGCCAAACACCAATACGCCCGCCAAAACGGCAACAGCACCTAAAGCACAGGTAGCGGATGGATTATTTTCAAATCTTCCAAATAACGTCATGACATCTCACCCTTGACAAAAAAGTGCGCAGCCGGAAAAGCCTCGCGCAAACGGGAACCTTCAAAAAACTCAGACACGGGCAAATCGGCCAAGATGCGGCCTTGCTCCAGATAGATCACGCGGGTGGCCAGGCGCTTGACTTGGCCCAAGTTGTGGCTGGCGAAAACCACCGTCATATCGGTGGTCAATTCAGCCAACAAAGCCTCAACCTCGCGTTTGGCATTGGGGTCCAGGCTGGCAGTGGGTTCGTCCAGCAGCAAGAGTTGCGGCGCAAGCACCCAGGCCCGCGCCAAGGCCAGGCGCTGCTGCTGCCCGCCCGACAAGGTTTTGGCCGGGCGCAGCGCAACTTCTACCAGGCCTACCCGCCGCAATGCCAACAGCGATTGGGTTTTGGCAGCCGGCCAACTTGCCCCCCGAATCAGCAAACCAAGCGCCACGTTGAACACCGCACTGGCACGCAGCATATAGGGGCGCTGGAACAGCATGGCTTGGCGCAAACCTGCGCTGCAAACCACCTCACCTTCAAAAGGTTTTGCCAGCCCATGTACAAGGCGCAACAAGCTGCTTTTGCCACTGGCATTGCTGCCAATGAGGGCGACGCGTTCTCCGGCTGAAATCTGGCACTCGATGTGGCTTAGTGCCCTAACCGGCCCAAACCGCAAAGAAGCGTTGCTGACGCGGCAAAGCGGGCTGCCACGGTCTAAATAATCGACACTGGATGACCCGGAGCCGTTCATGCTGAAACAACCTGTTCGGCCGTCAGAGTGCCACCTTCTACCCGTTCTCGCCAGTGTTTGATAACGCCCACGCAGGCATTGAGCAGCAAAACGACTGCCAACAGAATCAGCCCCAAAGCCAAGGCCAGTGGCAAGTCGCCCTTGCTGGTCTCCAGCGCAATGGCGGTGGTCATGACGCGGGTGAAGCCGTCAATGTTGCCGCCGACCACCATGACGGCGCCCACCTCCGAAATAGCGCGGCCAAAAGATGCGATGAGTACCGTCAGCAAGGCATAACGCTCGTCCCAGGCCAACAGCAGGCTGCGCAAGCCGGTGCCCGCCCCGAGCGACTGAACTTGCTCGCCATGCCGTATTTGCGCGTCTTCAACGCACTGGCGCGTGAGTGCCGTTACCACCGGCAACACCAGCAGCGCCTGCGCCAGCACCATGGCCTTGAAACTGAACAGCCAACCCAAAAAACCCAATGGGCCAGAACGCGAGAGCAACAGGTACACCACCAGCCCGATCACCACTGAGGGCACCGCCAGCAGGGTATTGAGCAAGGCCAGCACCACACCGCGCCCGCGAAAACGCGCCACGCCCAGCCATGCCCCGGCCAGCAGCCCGATGCCGCAGGCGAGCACGCACGCCAGCGCGCTGACAGACAAGGAACGCCCCACGATCGCCACAAGGCCGGCATCCAGCTCCGAGATCAGGGTGAACGCAGTGGCTGCACTTTCTGTAAAAGACGACATGAAGCAGATGGAGGATTCAACTGGAAGCGCTGACAGCCAACGCCGAAGCAGCAGACAGGCGGCAAGGGTTCTGCCGTGCTGTGCGTTATCGTAGGCTGTTTCCAATTTCCCGACGATAGGCAAACCAGTGCATAGGTTGCAATTTCATTACGAACTTTCATCTTTCGACGAGCAGGCGCTGGTTCGAAGCAATGTGGTTCGCAACCCCTTGATTGATTTGTTGAGGGCGGTGGACCAATCGGGCTCCATTTCAGCGGCAGCTCGTCAGTTGGGCTTGTCTTATCGCCATGTATGGGGCGAGCTCAAACGCTGGCAAAACGTGTTGGGCCACGATTTGATCGTCTGGGAAAAAGGTCAGGCCGCCCGCTTGACGGAATTTGCCAGCAAACTGTTGTGGGCCGAAGCCCAGGCCCAGGCCCGCCTGGCACCGCAGATTGAAGCCTTGCGTACCGAGCTGGAACGCACCTTTGCTGTGGCCTTTGACGACAGTGCCCACGTCTTGACGCTGTATGCCAGCCACGATGAGGCCCTGGCAACCCTGCGTGAGCACGCCCTGCACTTGCCGACCGGCCCCCTGCACCTGGACATTCGTTTCACCGGAAGTGTGGATGCGATACGTGCCCTGAATGAAGGCCGGTGTGTGATGGCGGGGTTTCACACGCTGATACAACCACCGGCTGGTTCGCTGGCAGCACGCACCTACAAACCGCTGCTGCAGCCGGGCCTGCACAAGATCATCGGATTTGCCACACGTATGCAAGGGCTGATGGTGGCACCCGGCAACCCGTTGGGAATTACCGGGTTGGCAGACCTGGCGCTGCCAAGCTCTTTACTTCCACCGCACCCAGCGCGTCACAAACCACGCTTTGTAAACCGGGCGCTGGGCACCGGTACCCGCGTGCTGCTGGATGAATTGCTGGCGAATGCCGGTTTACTGCCGACGCAGATTGAGGGCTACTCCCATACCGAACCGTCACACGGGGCGGTAGCGCAATCAATCGCTGGTGGGTTAGCCGATGTCGGCCTGGGCATCGAGGTCGCAGCACGCTCCAAGGGGCTGGATTTTGTGCCCCTAGTGCAAGAAACCTATCATCTGGTGTGTCTGAAGGAAGCGCTGAACCAGCCGGCGGTGGCAGCGTTGCGCCAATTGCTGGCTACCTCTGAATGGCAAAATTCACTCAACAACATGCCCGGCTATCATGCTTCAGCCAGCGCAGACGTGTTATCGCTGACTAATATCTTTCCATGGTGGAAGTTTAAAGAAAAAAGGTAAGTTGTTAACGTATTAATTGCACAATAAGCTATATAAGATATAGTATTAATTAATATTAATATATCATTTAATAATTAAATAGCACAAGAACGAAACCCGCAAAACAAATCATCTTGCGCAGGCGAAGCAAAGTTTCTGAACCGCGGCGACTGAATCCGCGCCCGTGTTGCAAACGATGCCCCCTTGAGCACCCGGTGGGTACCCAAAGCACCGTTCGAAAACGCGCCCTGAGAATACGCCGCCCACGGGCCCGGTTTGAAACCCTCAAACGGCCTGAAGGCGCTGGCTGTCCATTCCCACACATCGCCCCATTCAAAACCCCGGCGCTGTGCAACGTGTGCTGCCACCTCCCACTCCACCTCGGCAGGCAACCGGCGACCGGCCCAACGCGCCCAGGCATCCGCTTCAAACCAAGACACATGGGTAGCCACCTGCCCGCCCAACATGCGCCGCGCTTGGCCAAAACGGGTTTGCATCACGGCACCGCTGCCCACCCCAATTTGATCCACATAACGCGGCGCACGGCGCGTGTCATTCAGCGTGGCCTGGGTCAGCCATTGCCACCCTTGCGCATGCCACAAGGCCTGGTTGTCGTAACCGCCATCATCCACAAACTCGACAAATTGCGCCCAGGTTACCGGGTGCGCATCGATCTCGAATTCGGGAACAGGCTCATCAAAAGCAGGCTGTTCGTTGTCAAAAGCAAAGCCTTGGCCGGCATCAATTCCGTTGCGCCAACGGGTCGCCGGTATTGACAAGGGCTCCCGCTGGCGTAGCGGCCCCGGCAAGGGCAGCTTCAGGGCTAACCCTTCTGCTTGCGCCAACATCAACAATTGCTCAGCCAAGCGATCTTCATGAAACAGTGCCAACCGGAAAAAATACAAATCGTTGTCGTCCTGCACCGCTTTCTCCAGCAACTCCAGCGTGGTTTCCAGCGTTTCAAGCAAATAGGCGCGCAGTCGGGCCGTATCGGGTGTACGGCTCTTTGAGGCGACCTCGTCCGGAATCAGGTCGTCACCCCATTCAATATCGGAATGGGGATCGATAGAGGCCAGTCGCGTTGCGTTGCTGTCAGCATTCGAACCGGCTTGCCGCTGGGTATTGCGCCCAATCCACCACTCCTGAAACCAGCCGCAATGGCCAAGCAAACGGGCCGCAGCAGCCAGTGCCGGGCCACCTGCCGCCTCAAATGGCACCAGCAATTGCAGGCTGTGGTTGCGGCTGTCCATCAAGGCCAGCGACAGTTGGTCTTTGTTGGCATGACGAAAATCAGTCATCGCACCCTGTTGGTTGCGGTCAATAGGCAGGGCAGTGGGCATGGTGATTTGGCGGTGTCGAACAAGGCGCAATGGCGGGTGCAGATGGGTCCATTTTCACGCAGATTTATAAGGGAAACCACTTGCTGCAGGCTGCGAATCTGTTTCTACAATTCTGCGCAGCAGCAAACGCGATTGGCATCCCGCCAGGCGGTTGTTCATTTTCTGAATGGAGCTTTTCTTATGGATCGTCGTCTAGTCATCAAAAACGCCGGCATTGCGGGCATTTTGGCCGCAGGTGCTGCGCCGGCCGTCGTACACGCCCAAGCCAATGTGCGCTGGCGCCTGACCTCCAGCTTCCCCAAAGCGCTGGATACGCTGTTTGGCGTATCCGATGTGTTTGCAAAAAAAGTCGGCGAAATGTCCGGCGGCAAATTCCAGATCACCACGCACGGCCCTGGCGAAATCGTGCCCGCTTTTGGCACGGTGGATGCCATTCAGGCTGGCACCGTTGAAGCCGCCAGCACCGCGCCTTACTACTATTTCGGCAAAGACCCAACATTCGCCATTGGCTGTGCCATCCCGTTTGGCCTGAACAGCCGCCAGATGACCGCCTGGATGTATGAAGGCAATGGCCTCAAACTAATGCGCGAGTTTTACCGTCCCTACAACATCCTGAGCTTCCCCATGGGCAACACCGGTGCGCAGATGGGTGGCTGGTTCCGCAAACCCATCAACTCCCTGGCTGACATCAAAGGCCTGAAATTCCGCACGGGCGGCTTCAGCGGCGTGATCTGGGAGCGTATCGGCGGTGTGGCAGCCAACATCCCCGGTGGTGAAATTTATGCCGCCCTGGAAAAAGGCACGATC
>JANOVW010000606.1:0-2774 GCA_031417575.1 Rhodoferax sp.
CCGATTCTGGATTCTGCCGGTGCCCTGGCACCCAACCGGTTGCGTCAGAGCGCCTTGATAGACAGTTGAACCTGTATTTAAATATTTTGAAAAAGTATTCTTTAATAAAAAGGCTTATTATTCAATTAATAATTGCACAATTAGATATTATTAATATATTAAATTAGCATTTTTTATAATTATTTATTTTTTAAAAATTAATTAAATAGCTATTTTTAAATAAATGTACAGTCCGTTGAGCACTTCACGCTGCTCTTCACGCAACGCGTGGCGCTCAACCGCTTCAACCGCAAATCCGTATTGCTCAGCCAGTTGGCGCACGTAGGTTTCTGAATGGGTGTACCGCAGGCTGGGCATGAGCTGAACGCCTTTTGCGTCTCGCGTTGCTGACCTTGCCCCTGCGCCTGTTCCTTCGCCCTGCACCTGAGCTGCCAATTCGACCGTAAAACAAAACTGCCCACCGGGCAACAACACCTGCTTGACGGCCGCAAAAACAGCCGAGAGTTCACCCACATAAATGAACACATCAGCGGCCATTGCCAGGTCGTAACGGCGCTGGGTGGCCTTGAGGTGGCTCAACAAGTCGTCGTGGAACAAAGCGTCGTAAACGCCGGTTGCACGCGCTTGGGCCACCATCACCGCGCTCAAGTCCAAGCCTTCCAGATGGTCAGCCTGTGGGCGGATGCAAACGCCAGCCAGACCGGTGCCGCACCCCATGTCCAGCACCGATGTGAAGCGCTGCGCAGGCTGACCAGCCGTGGCTTGAAACCGCGACACCAATTGCGCGTGGCCCCGGTAACGCAGGTTTTGCAACAGGTGGGATTGAAAGTCTGCCGCATAGCTGTCAAAAAGGCTCTCCACATAGCTGCGAGGTGCGCAAGACGGTGTTGCAGCTCGCGGTGCGGCGCTGTGCGGCACTGCGCCACCGCTGCCCGTGGCGTGCAGCCCGGCCGTGTAATAACGCATCAATTCGGCATCTGCACCGGCGGCAATTGCCCGCTCAAAACAGGTGGCTGCTTCTGGTAGCCGCCCCAGTTCCTTCAGCAGCAAGCCGCGGTTGCCCCACGCGCTGGCGTGTTCGGGTTGCAGCGCGAGGGCTTTGTCCAGCGAGGCCAGGGCTTGGGGCAACTGGCGCAATTCAAGCTGGGCCTCAAAACAATGCAACCACAGTTGCGCATGGGTGGGTTCCATTTGGGCGGCTTGCTCCAGGCAGCCCAGTGCCTCGGGTTTGCGCTGCAATTTGCCCAAAGCTTTGCCGCGATAACCCCAGCTTTGGGCATTGGTGGGCTCCAGCGCGCAGGCCTTCTCGAGCAGCGGCAAGGCCTCGGCGGGTTTGCCCAAACCCAGCTTGACCGCACCCAGGTTGGTGAGGGTGGAAGGCCTGTCAGGCAGCAACCGCAGCGAGTCTTCAAAACTGGCCTCGGCTTTCGGCAAGGCACCGCGTTCTACCTCGGCCAGCCCTTGTACAAAGAGTTGTTTGGCGGCTTCAAATGGCATGGTCAGCACCTCCTTGTAAGGCGGCCACCAGAATCAAAGCCGCCTCCAGCGTGAAGGCTTCTTGCTCCAGGCGCTGTAGCAGTTGCGCAGGCGAAAGGCATTCAAACTGCGCTACTTCACCATCTTGGTTCAGGGGCACCATGCCATCTGGCACGGTGGCTTCAAACCAGTCAATCGCCTCGACCACATACCCCAAGCCCGCGGGTGCGGGCGGCTGGCCGGGCACGTCGTCATCGGCAGGGCGGGTGATGCGCACGCAGCCACGGTGGCGCAAACCTGTCAGTGCATTGATGTCCAGCCCCGCTTCTTCTTGCGTCTCGCGGGCCAGGGCGGTTTGCAGGCTGTCTTGCGCGGCAATCATGCCACCCATCAGGGTGTCCCACTGGCCGGGGTCATTGGCCTTGGTCAACGCGCGTTGCTGCACCCAGACTTCACCGCCAGGGGTTCGCCCCACCAGGTGCACCGCCCGCGTGGCAATGCCCAAAGGCCGCACGGCACCGCGTTCGACACTGCCCCAATGTGTGCCCTGTTCGTCGTAAACGCCCAGTTGTTCGTCGCGCCAGTAATGCGCCACATGGCCCAGGCGGGTTTGCCGCATCTGCTGCGCCAACTGGTTCAAAGACTGAGTGAGATCGCCGTGCACTTGCCAGCCCGCGCGAGCGGGTTGCAGCAGCGCACCGGCAAACCGCGCGCCCACTTCGGGCAAGAGCGAACCGATGGCATGTGGCCCCGCCCACAAGGGCACGCGGGGCTGCAACGGCGTTTGGTTGGCCCGGCTGTGCAGGCGGGCCAACCAGCTCGGGCTGAATGGCTGCGGGCCCGCCGACATCCGCTCGGGCATTACAAGGTGATGAGGGTGCAGCCCGTGGTTTTGCGGGCTTCCAGATCGCGGTGCGCCTGTTGCACATCGGCCAGCGCATAGGTTTGGTCGATGCGGATCTTGACCGCGCCGCTCAACACGACGGCGCACAGGTCGTCCATCATTTGCTGATTGACTTCACGGGTGGCAATGTGGGTGAACAGGGTTTGGCGCGTCACGTACAACGAACCCTTGGCGCCCAGCATGCCCGGCGCAAAAGGTGCGACCGGGCCAGATGCATTGCCAAAACTCGCCATCAGACCGAAGGGGCGCAGGCAATCGAGCGATTTGTCCCAGGTGTCTTTGCCCACCGAGTCATACACCACCTTGACGCCCTTGCCACCGGTGATCTCTTTCACACGTGCCGCAAAATCTTCAGTTGAATAGTTGATGACATGGGCCGCACCGTGTTCTTTGG
>JANOVW010000607.1:0-1996 GCA_031417575.1 Rhodoferax sp.
CCAAAGGGTCGCCCGGAAAAGCTGACCAGCAAGTGGCGTGCGGTGCAAAAGTCGGCCAAGGTCAGCGCCTGGGATGCCAACGGATGCCCCTTGCGCATCACACACACGTAGTGGCCGTCGTACAAGCGCTCGTGCGAAAAAGCGGTGGCTTGGTCGGTCTGGGCTTGTGCCGTCAAATCGGCCAAAGCCGCCGGAAAAAACCCCAAAGCCAGGTCAGCGCGTTCATCGGCCAGCAAGGGCCGTGGGTCACGTGTGGTGAGTGGGCGCACACGTACCGAAATACCAGGGGCTTGGGTTTCGAGCACATTGACCAGGGGCGGAATGAGTTCGGCGGCCGTTGCGTCTGCCATGGTCAGCACAAAGGTCTGGTTGGAAGTAGCCGCCTCAAATGCCTGCCCGACCAAGGTATGTTGCAGGTTTTGCAAGGCATCACGTACCGTGGGCCATAACTTCAGCGCCAAAGGCGTAGCCTGCAAGCCCTGGCCGCTGCGCACCAGCAATTCGTCGCCCAGCGTGTCACGCAATCGCCGCAGGGCGTTGCTCACAGCGGGTTGGGTCAGCGACAAATTGTGCGCGGCTTTGGTCAGGCTGCGCTCTTGCATGACTTCATCAAACACGCGCAGCAGGTTCAGGTCCAAGGTACGGAAATTCAGGGTTTGCGGCATAAAGCGGCTATTGGGCTGATGGATGTGCTAAATATCACCATTGTGAATATCCATCATTATCAATATAAAGTTGAATAGTATAGGTAATTACCCTAACATACGGTACATGCAAGGCAAACCAGCCTGCGTAGATGCACTGAAAGGAAACCACCATGACCCGTTTCGTCAACCCCGACTTTCCCACGGAACACCCCGGCGTAGTTCGCGCTGAAGCGGCTGTTGCCAACGCACGGCGCTTGCCCGGCCTGATCGCCACTGGTTGGCATGAGGCCAAAGGGTCCATTAGCTCCACCCGTGGCGTGACCACCCTGCTCTTGGCCGCAGCGGTCGCCGCTCTGGTGTTGCTGGCCGATCAGCTGGTTGACACCTGGGCTGATGACCACCTGCTGATGGCGTGGGTGGCCCTTTGGACGCTGATATTTGCCACCTTGGCGGTGTTTGCGCCTGTGATCAAACGCCAGCTCGATGTGCTCACCGCTGAGTGGACCACGTGGCGTCAAAACGTAGCCGCGGCCGAGTCAGAAAAGGCATTTCTCACCTCGGCCTACAACGACCCGCGCGTCATGGAAGACCTGCGCGCCGCCATCTTGCGTCACGAAGCTGCCCATTTTGAAACCCATGGCGTGGCGATGGAACCCGTCGAAGTGCCTGCTCCTACCTTCAATGTGCGGCCGATGGCGCTGGGGCATTGGCGCTACCTGTGATGGGGGCGTCGCGATAACGGCGCTTGGCCAGCAGCCATGAAGCACTGAGCTTCGGGTTGCCAAAACTGCGAACAACCGAGAAAGCCACCTGCGGGTGGCTTTTTTGCGGGCGCTACAAACCCGCCGGGAAACCCTTGGACTAAACTGACCGCCGTCCCTTTGTGCAACCGTGGCGCCCATGAAAATCACCGATATCCGCGTTCATGTCCTGAAAACCACGCTGGACCAGCCCTTCGCGTTCTCCCAAGGCTGGGTGGGCCAGCGCTGCGCCACGCTTGTCGAGGTCTTGACAGACCAAGGGATCACCGGATGGGGCGAGGCCTTTGCCCAAGGGCTGGAGGCGCCGGAAATCGCGGCGGCGGCCATCCACCATGCCCTCAAACCCCTGGTGTTGGGTGCCAACCCGCTGGACACTGAAGTCTTGTGGCACCGGATGTACCACCGCACCCGGGACTACGGGCGCAAAGGCAGCGTCGTCGCCGCCATCAGCGCGATCGACATTGCCCTGTGGGATGTTGCCGGCAAGTTCCACCACCAACCGATTTGGCAACTGCTTGGCGGAGCCTTCAGACGACAAGTCCAACCCTATGCGACCGGTTTTTACCGGATAACCGGGCAGGGCGAAGC
>JANOVW010000608.1:0-3751 GCA_031417575.1 Rhodoferax sp.
TGCGTGGATGACAAATTGCCCACCGAAGCTGCGCTGGTGGCGCAATTCGCCGTTAGCCGTACAGTCATTCGCGAAGCGGTCTCGCGTCTCAAGTCCGTGGGACTGGTGGCCACACGCCAAGGCAGTGGCATGTATGTCAAAGGTGCGATCTTCTCGCCCTTGAGTTTTGATGCAAAACACGTGGCATCCAAACAGGCTGTGATCCAAATGGCCGAGGTGCGCCGCGCATTGGAGGCTGAGGTGGCAGGCATGGCCGCACTTCGACGTACAGCCAAAGACGTGTATTGCATCAGTCAGGCGATTGCCGCGCTGGAGGCCGCGGTGCTTGCGGGCGGCAACGGGGTTGAGCAAGATCTGAACTTCCATCGCGCCATTGCCGACGCTGCCCAAAACCCATTTTTGATCAGTACGCTGGACTATCTTCGTCAATTTTTGCAAGGTGCAATTGCCGTCACCCGCGCGAACGAGGCCCGCCGCGTGGACTTTGCCCGCCAGGTTCAACGCGAACATTTGAGCATCGCGCAGGCGATCAGTGCGGGCGATTCGACCAAGGCCCGGCAAGCCGCAGCGCGGCACATGAACAATGCCATCAAACGCATTGAATTGGCCGACCCGGCGTTTTGGGATCAGGAAGGCGCGCTGCTGGCCAAACCATTGATCGCGGGGCCTGCCCCAAGTAAATTAGGGAAAACGTGAGCCATCGCGTCGTCATTAATTTGTATGATGACTTTCTGATTATCCCCCGTCATCCTGCGTCACAGGGTTGGCCCACTTTTGAAACCAAGGAGTTCTTTGTGAACCAGGAACCTCATCAAGTCCGTTTTTCGCGCCGGCAACTTCTGAAAACCACCGCTGTCGCAGCGGGTTTGACGGCAGCTGTATCCGCTGGCTCGGTATTTGCCAAAGCGCCGATAGTTGGCAATCAGACTATCAGCATCCACCGCATGAAGCTGGGTAGTTTTGAAGTCACCACGGTTCTGGATGGTTACCTGGAGATCGACCCCCGTCTGCTCAACGCAACGCCTGAGATGGTCACGCGCCTGCTGGCCGCAGCAGATTTGCCTTATGGCCCAATCCGCACCCCCGTCAACACCTTTCTTGTCAACACCGGGGAAAAGCTGGTGCTGCTGGATTGTGGCGGCGCCAAACTGGTGGGGCCTGGCACTGGGCGGCTGGTGCAAGGGCTGGCGGCGGCTGGCGTGGAACCTTCACAGATCGACGAGGTTTACATCACCCACTGCCATGGCGACCATCTTCACGGCGCCGTCAATGCGGACGGTACGGCATTGTTTTCGAACGCGATTCTGCGGATTGCCCAGCAAGACGTTGACTACTGGCTCAACCCCGAAGTTGAAGCGGCTGCGCCCGCCGCCCAAAAGGGCCGCTTTGTGCCCGCCAAACGGGCAAAAGCGGCTTATGGTGAGCGCCTGAAACCCTTCAAGGCGGGCGAGGAATTGACTCCGGGCATTACCTCCGTCGCCGCTGCGGGCCACACACCGGGCCATACCTGCTACATGGTGACATCCGGCACCGCACGCATGCTGGCGATTGGCGACATGATCCACGTTGCCCCTGTGCAATTTGCGCAACCTGAGGTGACCATTGCCTTCGATTGGGAGCAGGCCAAAGCCAGCGCCACCCGCATCAGCGTTTTCGACATGGTGGCCAAAGAAAATATCCTGATTGCGGCCGTGCATCTGCCCTTCCCAGGGCTGGGAACCTTGCGCAAAGATGGTGCCTCGTTCGCCTACACGCCCATGTCATGGCGATTGTTTTAAAAATCAAAACAACACGTCAGCCAGGAAACCATGCCATGACCCAAACAACCCATTTTCGCCGTCAATTTGCAAGCCAGGTATTCGCATTGCTTGGTGCATTGTCAGCGGGATCGCTTGGCGCAAATGCTGCCTACGCCCAAGCCTGGCCATCGCGCCCTATTTCGATGATTGCACCGTACCCGGCGGGCGGCGGTATCGACACTGTTGCGCGCCTGATTGCTGATCAGCTTGGCCCGCGATTGGGCCAGACGATCACCATCGACAATAAACCAGGCGCAGGTGCAACCATCGGTGCCACCGCTCTGGCGCGTAGTGCGCCCGATGGCTACACGCTGATGCTCGGCAGCATTGTTGACTATGCCATCGCCCCGCACATCATCAAGAGCCTGCCATTTGATATGCAGCGCGACTTGATCCCGGTAGCGGAAGTGGGTTTTGGCACGGTGGCCTTGATTGTCAACGCCGACCTTCCAGCGAAAAATTTGAAGGAATTGATCGCCATGGCAAAGGCCAAGCCAGGCGAACTGAGCTTTGCATCATCGGGTGTGGGCGGCTTGCAGCATCTGAATGCGGAAATGTTCAAGCAGATGGCGGGGGTGGATATCCTGCATGTACCTTACAAGGGCACGGCGCAATTCATGCCCGATTTGCTTTCGGGTCGAATCCCCATGTCAATCGACAGCATTCCGGCGCATCTGCCCAATGTACGCGCGGGCAAAACCCGCGTGCTTGCCGTTGCCAGCGCGAATCGCTCAGCTACGTTGCCAGACGTCCCCACGATGGCGGAAGCAGGCTTGCCGGGCTATGAAAGTTCGACCAATTACACAGTGTTTGTCCCTGCAAAAACGCCCGCTGATATTGTTCAGAAGTTGAACTCGGAAGTCAACGCCATTTTGAAAAATGAAGCCGTGGTGACTAAACTGCTTTCGTTAGGAATCATCGTGCGAAGTGGCACTGTGGACAGCGCCCGAGCGCGCGCAGCGACCGAGAGCGACCGCTGGTCGAACGTGATCAAGACGGGCAATCTCAGTTTTAACTGAAAACCTGATTGGTTTGTCCGCCGCATTGGCTTTGCAGCCATGGCGCCTCCGTTGTTACTCGCCCTGATCGGCTACTTTTTAATGGGCCTGGCCCTGCGCAACCTGTTCAAAATGAAGTGACCAGGCAGCAGCCAACCCCGGGCGTAACCCAGGGCCACCCAAGCCCCGCAGCCCAAACCGCCCCGCGCAAGAGAGAGCCCAAGGCGGATGCGGGAGGTCAAGGCGGAGCCGCGCGCCGTGACTTCGCAAGGCGAAAAACCGGTTGTCGCGGCGGGGGACACGGACGCAGCCGCCTGGGGCTTTCTCTTGCGCGGCCCTTCGAACCCTAACCGCAACAGCAGCACAACCGCAAACCCTACCCAATTGACGACATCGCCTTGTTGCAGGCTTGAGCGCTGCGCGCGCGCAACCGCAAACGTAAGCCCAACGGCGCCATGGTGAACGCCAGGTGTTCGCGGGCGGGTGCGCCGTCGGGCGTGTCGACGGATTCGATGTCGAAACTGCCCAGCAGCATGGCCATGGCCATTTTGATTTCCATCAACGCCAAATAGCGCCCGGGGCACATGCGGGGCCCGGCGCCGAAGGGCATGGCGGCGCGTTTCGCCGATGTGGCATCGGGCGTTTTGGGCTGTGCGTTTGACGCGTGGGGAGCGGATCGGCCTGCCGCGCTGGCTGCGTCTGCCGGCACCGACGCGGAGGTGGCGGCGGCGGTGTCGTTTGCATCGGTTTTCAGCCAACGGTTGGGGTTGAACTGCTCGGGCGCTACAAAATGGCTTTCGTGCATGGCCCCCGCGCGCAGCAAAAAGATGGCCAAGGTACCTGCGGGCAATGCCACGCCGCCCAGCTCGGTGTCTTTGTAGGCCTGATGCGGCAGGATGGGTGCCACCGGTTTGAGGCGCATGGTTTCGTGGGCGCAGGCTTCGACAAAATCCA
>JANOVW010000609.1:0-3115 GCA_031417575.1 Rhodoferax sp.
ACGACGAAGCGCCGAACAATGTCTGCTACATCTGGGCGCTGGGCGACAAGTCAGCAGTCGATACGGCTTTCGCCGGCGCGGCCCACGTGACCAAGCTCGACTTCGTCAACAACCGGCTCATACCGAACGCTATCGAAACGCGTGCCTGCGTGGCGTCGTACTCGCGTGCCGACGAGTCGTACACGCTGTACGCGACCAGCCAGAATCCGCACGTCGAACGCCTGCTGATGACGGCATTCGTCCTCGGCCTGCCCGAGCACAAGGTGCGCGTGATCGCTCCGGATGTGGGGGGCGGTTTTGGCTCCAAAATTTTCCTGTACGCCGAAGATGTGGCACTCACCTGGGCCGCCAAGCAAGTCAACCGCAGCATCAAATGGACGTGTGAGCGGGGTGAAGCCTTTTTGACCGACGCACATGGCCGTGATCACGTCAGCCATGCCGAAATGGCAATGGATGCCAACGGCAAATTTTTGGCCATGCGGGTACATACCGATGCCAACATGGGCGCTTACCTCTCGACCTTTTCCACGGCCGTGCCAACCATCTTGTATGCCACGCTGCTGGCCGGCCAATACACCTGCCCGCAAATCCACGTGGAGGTGGATGCCTGGTTCACCAACACCGCGCCGGTCGATGCCTACCGTGGCGCAGGCCGCCCGGAAGCCACTTACTTGCTGGAACGCTTGGTCAGCCGCTGTGCCTGGGATTTGGGCCTGAGCCAGGACGAAATCCGCAAGCGCAACTTCATCACCAGCTGGCCATATCAAACGCCGGTTGCCCTGCAATACGATGTGGGCGACTACCGCGGTGCGATGGACAAAGCCGAGATCAATGGCGATGTCGCTGGTTTTGCGGCCCGCAAGGCCTCCAGCGCCGCCAAAGGCCTGAAACGCGGCATTGGCTACAGCAGCTACATCGAAGCCTGCGGCATTGCGCCTTCCAACATTGCCGGTGCATTGGGTGCCCGGGCGGGCCTGTTTGAATGCGGTGAAATCCGTGTTCACCCAACCGGCAGCGTGACGGTGTTCACCGGTTCCCACAGCCACGGGCAGGGCCATGAAACCACCTTTGCGCAGGTGGTTGCGGCTCGCTTGGGCATTCCGGTCGAAAACGTTGATGTGGTGCACGGAGACACCGGGCGTGTGCCGTTTGGCATGGGCACCTACGGCTCGCGTTCCATTTCAGTTGGCGGTGCGGCCATCATGAAGGCACTGGACAAGATTGAAACCAAGGCGAAGAAAATTGCCGCCCACTTGATGGAAGCCAGCGATGCTGACATCGAGTTCGCCAATGGCGAGTTCACCGTCAAAGGAACCGACAAAAAGGTGCCGTTTGGCAGCGTGGCACTTACCGCCTATGTGCCGCACAACTACCCGCTGGACAAGCTGGAACCCGGTTTGAACGAAACCGCTTTCTACGACCCGACCAATTTCACGTTCCCCGCGGGCACTTACATTTGCGAAGTTGAAATTGACCCGGCAACCGGCAAAACCCGCATCGACAAATTCACCGCGGTTGATGACTTCGGCACCATCATCAACCCGATGATTGTGGAAGGCCAGGTACACGGTGGCATCGTTCAGGGCATTGGCCAGGCGTTGCTCGAAAACTGCGTGTATGACCGCCAAACAGGCCAGTTGCTCACCGGTTCGTTCATGGATTACGCCATGCCCCGTGCTGATGATTTCCCCAATTTCAACATCGACACCATCTGCACGCCCTGCACGCATAACCCGTTGGGTACCAAAGGCTGCGGCGAGGCAGGGGCGATTGGTTCGCCACCAGCCGTCATCAATGCGGTTCTGGATGCGCTGCGTGACGTCGGTGTGAAAGAATTCGATATGCCGGCGTCGCCAGACCGAGTCTGGGCCGCTATTCAGGCAGCCAAAGCCTGAACCCGACTAACTGATTAAGACCAGGAGAAAAATATGTACGCATTTACCTTAGAGCGCCCTGCAACGGTGGCCGATGCCGCCAAATTGGCAGCTGGTGGCGCCAAAGTTTTGGCCGGTGGCCAAACCCTGCTGCCGACCATGAAGCAACGCCTGGCCGACCCTGGTCAACTGGCTGATTTGGGCGGCATCAAAGAACTGGTTGGCATCAAACGCGAGGGCAACGCCTTGGTGATCGGTGCCATGACCAAACACGCCGACGTTGCGACCAACGCCGACGTGTTGGCCGCTATTCCCGCGCTGGCCGATTTGGCCGCCCACATTGGTGATCGCCAGGTGCGTGCCATGGGCACCATGGGCGGCTCGGTTGCCAACAACGATCCGGCGGCTTGTTACCCCAGCGCCGTTTTGGCGTTGGGTGCAACCGTGCATACCACCAGCCGCAAAATCGCAGCTGACGACTTCTTTCAGGGCATGTTCACCACCGCACTGGCAGATGGCGAGCTGATCACGGCGATTAGTTTTCCCGCGCCAAAAAAGGCCTGCTACATGAAGTTTGTGCAGCCGGCGTCGCGCTTTGCGCTGGTCGGCGTGTTTGTCGCACAAACCGATGCAGGCGTTCGCGTGGCGGTTACGGGCGCTGGCAATGGTGTGTTTCGACACGCTGGCCTGGAGGCCGCTTTGAATGCCAGCTTTACGGTCGCGTCTGCCGCTGCCGTCAAAATTGATGCGGGCAACCTGAACGCCGACATTCATGCGTCTGCTGCTTACCGCGCCAACCTGATCAGCGTGCAGACGCAGCGTGCCGTAGCCAAGATGCTGGCCTGACCCGTCAGGGGCCGTCGCGCAGCGGCGGCGGTTTTTGTCGCTGTATCGGCAACAAGCCCCGTGTTCTCGAATGCGGGGTTTTTTTATTTTAAAACATTTGTTATAATAAATAAAGACATTTGTTCCCAAATAAATTGCACAGTTAGCTATTTTAATAATAACAAAAATGTTTAATATTTATATAATATTTACGTAAAATATCAAAAAATGACTTTTCAGCCCTGTGCGCCAAGCCAGTTTCCAACTGTCGATTCCCTGGTTGATGCCCTGCGGGCGGTGGGTTACTTTGCAGATCGCCGTTTGGCTACTGCCGTATTTTTGGCGCTTAAATTGCAGCGCCCCCTGTTGCTGGAGGGTGAGCCCGGCGTTGGCAAAACCGAACTGGCCAAAGCCCT
>JANOVW010000610.1:0-11043 GCA_031417575.1 Rhodoferax sp.
AAGACCGCTTGACGCATTGGAAAAGCGTCGGTGCGCAGGCTTCGCCTACGGTTGAGCGCCTGATCGCTCAGGCCGCCAAAAAAGCAGCCGTCTAAAAAATCCCATGTTGTCCGGCCTCGAAGCCGCTGAATTGCCAGCGGACGCCATCGAAGTCGGGCGCATTCTGGATGCCTGGGGCATCAAGGGGTGGTTCAAGGTGCTCCCCCACAGCAACGATCCCCAGGCGCTTTTTTCTTCCAAGCGCTGGTACATCCTGCCTTCAGAGCGGGGTGAAAAAACATTTTCCGGGGTGCTCAAGCTCGCCATACGGGAATCCAAGACGCACTCTGATGTTGTGGTGGCAACCGCACAAGATATTGCCGACCGAACCGATGCCGAAGCTCTTCGCGGCGCGCGCGTATTTGTCGGCCGCAGCAGTTTCCCGACCGCCGAAAAAGACGAATACTACTGGGTTGACCTGATTGGCCTGACGGTGGTGAACCGTGAAGGTATTGTGCTGGGAAAAGTTGACGAGTTGCTATCAACTGGGCCGCAAACCGTGATGGTGATATCGTATTTCCAAGAGGGCAAAACCCTTGAGCGGATGATTCCATTTGTGGCGGTTTTTGTAGATGACGTGGATTTGTCGGCGCGCCAGATACGGGTGGATTGGCAGCCCGACTACTGATAGCCGACGATTGGCGCACCATGCGATTCGATGTTGTCACCTTGTTTCCTGAACTGTTTGGCCCGTTCCTGACCCACGGCATTACGCGACGGGCGTTTGAGAGCGGCCAAGTCGAGGTGGCGCTATGCAATCCGCGGGATTTTGCGGTGGGTAACTATCGAAGGGTCGATGACCGCTCGTTCGGTGGTGGGCCTGGCATGGTGATGATGGCAGAACCCTTGGCCCAATGCATAACGCATGTGCAAACACAACGCGCCCAAGCCGGCCCAGTGGTCTTGTTTACACCTTGGGGTGCGGCCCTCAATCATAAAGCGGTAGAGCGCTGGTCCAATAGCCACGGTGCGATTTTGGTGTGCGGGCGATATGAAGGCATCGACCAGCGCTTTATCGACACCTATGTAGACGAACAAATCAGCATTGGTGATTTTGTGCTGTCGGGCGGTGAGATCGCTGCCATGGCTTTGCTGGATGCCGTCGCCCGGCTTCAGCCCGGCGTGTTGGGTGATGAAGGTAGCCACCAACAAGACAGCTTCAACCCGGCGCTGGATGGCCTGTTGGACTGCCCCCATTACACCCGGCCCGATGAGTGGCGTGGCCTGCGGGTTCCGCCTGAACTAACCTCAGGAAACCATGCTGAAATTGAGCGGTGGCGGCGCAATCAGCGCTTGCAGCTAACGCAAAACCTTCGACCGGATTTGATTGGCTTGGCCCGCAACAACGGAACACTGAGCGACCTCGATGAGCGATGCTTAAAGTTGGCTCGCAATTTAGGCGGTTGATTCGGGTTATACTAGAAGGCTTACCGATCCTCTGCCCGGCCGCCCTGTCGGTCAATTCGATATCTGAATATTTGGTTGTTGCCTTTAGGCCTTAGTGCTTTAGGCGATATTTAGCGATATCCCGACCTGTATTCCGCGAATTCCGTTCAGGCCCTTTGTGTCATCCCGACACAGGCGCGTGCAAGATCAATTGAGGAAATCATGAATCTTATCCAGACCCTTGAGCAGGAAGAAATTGCCCGCCTCGGAAAAAAAATACCCGAATTCGCGCCTGGCGATACTGTTATTGTCAGTGTCAACGTGGTTGAAGGTACGCGCAAACGTGTGCAGGCCTATGAAGGTGTTGTGATTGCCAAGCGCAATCGTGGCCTGAACAGCGGTTTCATTGTTCGCAAAATCTCCAGCGGTGAAGGTGTTGAGCGTACGTTTCAGACCTACAGCCCGCTCATCGCCGGCATTGAAGTCAAACGCCGTGGTGACGTTCGCCGTGCCAAGTTGTACTACTTGCGCGACCGTAGCGGAAAATCAGCGCGTATTCGCGAAAAGCTGCCAGCCAAGAAAGCGGACGCAGGCGTTTAACCCAACTGAACAGCGCCGACATAGGGCGCTGCGCGTACGTCGAAATACGTCACAAAAGAAGCCGCCAAAGCAATTGCTTTTGGCGGTTTTTTTGATGGTGCCGTCAATTCCCCACTTGCCCTGTGACCCTCGATCCGCGCCACAACCCGAACTACGTGCCAACGTCAAAACTGCCGCATTTTGATCCGCTCAAAGTACCGGTTTCGGCGGTAGACCACCATTTGCCAGCGGTCAGTGCTCGGGCAATGCAGGCAGAAGCCCTGCGCGATCGCTTCAAACTGCCACCGCAATGGCAGCCTGAAATCCGGGAAGAGCCGCCGTATGCCGAGCGGCAAACCAAACACGCGGCCGTACTGGTACCAATTGTCATGCGTGCGGTGCCCATGGTGCTGCTCACACAACGAACGGCACACCTGTCCACGCATTCGGGGCAAATTGCTTTTCCGGGTGGCAAGGTAGATGAAACCGATGTCGACGTTGCAGCTACAGCCCTGCGGGAGGCTGAAGAAGAAGTTGGTTTGCATCGTCGCTACGTGGAAGTGGTGGGGAATCTTCCGGTCTACACCACCGGCTCGGCCTTCATCATTACGCCCGTTGTTGCTTTACTCACGCCAGGTTTTGTCATTACACCCAACGCCAATGAAGTAGCCGATGTCTTCGAAGTGCCCTTGGCATTTTTGATGAATCCGGCAAACCACCGGCGTCATGAGGTCGATTCGGGTGGGTTTAAGCGTGAGTGGCTGTCGATGCCCTATGAGGAGCGGTTTATATGGGGAGCCACGGCCGGTATGCTGCGCAACCTGTACCGATTTTTGTCAGCCTGAGGCCCTACAAAACCGGCACTGCGCCGAGGGCAGTGGTATTTAACGGCAGGTACAGACAACCAGTTTTTGGCGCAACTCCAGGTTCAGGTTTGGAGGCACGGTTTATCATGCTTGAATGAGTTTTACCGCAATCTTGTTTGCCCTGCTGTTGGAGCAGGCGTGGCCCTTGGCCACGGGCAACGGAGTCCACGCGTTCATGCGCCATTGGGTGCAGGCAGCGCTGCGGTATTTTGACGCGGGTGGCAAACATCACGTTTGGCTCGCCTGGAGCTTTGCCACTGTTTTACCTGCAGCTATTGCTTTGGCTGTGCATTGGATTTTGATATCTTTTTTGGGATGGTGGGCTGCAATTGTCTGGAGCATTGCGGTTTTGTACGCCTGTGTGGGTTTCAGGCAGTTCAGTCATCATTTCACGGCTATTCGCGACGCCCTCGAAGCCGGTGACGAAGCTCAGGCCAGCCGGCTGTTGGCAGCTTGGCGCAGCCTGGAAGTCAAACCCATGCCCCGCAAGGAAGTGGTGCGCCAGGTCATGGAGCATTCTGTGATTGCCGCACACCGCCACGTTTTGGGGGTATTGGCCTGGTTCTCCTTGTTGGCGCTCCTGGGGTTCGGGCCAGCCGGTGCGGTGTTTTACCGGCTGAGTGAATTTGTACCGCGCTACTGGCGACACCAGGCGCAGCACCAACATCTTCCCGTCAGTGACGTGCTGTTGGCGTTCAGTGCTCAGGTGTGGCACGTCGTGGATTGGTTGCCAGCCCGTATCACGGCGCTGGGTTTTGCCGTGGTGGGAAGTTTTGAGGAGGCGGTAGATTCCTGGCGCGCCTACACACTACGGGAGGGCGCTGAGGTGCAAAACGATGGAATCATCCTCGCCGCCAGTTCGGGGGCGATCAACGTGCAGTTAGGCGACACGGCCCAGAAACCAAAAGTGGGAGATGAGGTTGATCTGTCTGAACCACCCGTTAATCGACTGGAGCCCCAGTTTGGCCACCTGCGCAGCGTGGTGGGGCTGGTGTGGCGTTCTGTCGTGATGTGGATGGTGTTGCTGGCTTTGCTAAGCCTGGCGCGTTTGCTGGGCTAAGGAAGCGGCGAATAAACCCGCACTGCCTTAGTATTTGGCCGCGCTCAACTCGGCGTAAAGCTCGCAATACAACTTGTACCGGTGCGCACTGATGGTGTGGGCGCCTGTGAGTTCACCGCCTGGGCGCCCACCTGGCAGGCTGGCGGCGCGCTGTTGAACGTTTGCCATCACAGTGCATCCCGGTTCATGCAAATGACTGCAGTTGTAGAACTTGCAGGTACCTGCATACGCCCGAAGGTCCGGCATTAAGCCGGCCAAGTGCGCCGCTTCAATGTGTTGCAAACCAAATTCCTGAAACCCTGGTGAGTCAATCAGCGCGGTTTTCCGGCTTTCATCCAGCCAATACCAGGTTGTGCTGGTGGTGGTGTGTTTGCCGCTGTTGAGCGCAGTGGATATTTCGGCGGTTTGCGCCGAGGCCAGTGGCACCATCCAGTTGATAAGTGTACTTTTGCCGGCTCCCGATGGCCCCAGCACCAGCGTTGCCTTTGCCGCCAAGTGCTGTTTGAGTTGTTCGGTTTCCGACGCAAACTCCGGAGCCAACGACGTGCGGGGTTTGAGCGACAGCGGCAAAATGGTGTAACCCATCTCGCGGTAAGGCACGAGGCGCTCCCATGCTTGGCGAAACGGCAAGGCCAAATCAAGTTTGTTCATGCCGATCAAAGGCGCAATACCTGCCGCTTCAGCGGCTACCAGCGCCCGCGTCAATTGCGCGGCAGAGAACTCGGGTTCAGCGGCGATCAGAATCAGGATTTGGTCGATATTGGCAGCAAAAGATTTGGTGCGAACCTCATCTTGCCGGTAAAACAGGTTGCGCCTGGGTTCAATTTTTTCAATCGTTCCTTCGTCTTGGGTCGCCTGCCACAGGACCCGGTCGCCCACCACGGCCTGCGCCTTTTTCCCGCGTGAGTGGCATATCAGACGCCGACCTTCAGGTGTTTCCACCAAGTAGTGGCGTCCCAGGTTGGAGATGATCAGACCGGAGTCAAGACCGGGTGATGTCATGCCAAAAAGGCGTCAATTTGCAGGGCACACTCGAAATCACTGACGGAAATTCCGCGAACGTCGTGGGTGTTGAACCGCACCGTGCAATGGTTGTAAAACACGGCCAATTCGGGGTGATGGTCTTGCTTGTGGGCGACCAGCGCGACCGCATTCACGAAAGCGATGGTTTCAAAATAGTCATCAAACCGGAATGATTTTTCAATCGCAACGGCATCGCCATCGCCGGACAATTTCCACCCATCAAGTTGCGCCAATTTTGCTACAATATTAGTAGCTGACAGTGCAATTCTTTTCTCAACGTTCCAGTCTTTTTTCTTGAGAGTCATGCGTGTATCGCCCAATCGGCCTGTCAAGCAGCCAAGCGGGTCAACCGCTCGCTGGCCGGCGGATGCGAGTAGTAAAACCGCACATAAACCGGATCTGGCGTCAGGGTCGACGCATTGTCTTCGTACAGCTTCAGTAGCGCCGATGACAAATCGGCACCGCTGGTTTGCTGAACGGCATAGGCATCGGCTTCAAACTCGTGTTTGCGCGACAGCTGGGCGAACAGGGGTGAAATGAAGAAGCTGAACAAGGGAATCACCATCATGAAGATCAACAAAGCCAGCGCATCATTGGGGCCATTTACATTGGGGTTAATGCCCAGCCCCTGGTAAAACCAGCTGCGTGATGCCAACCAACCCAGCAAGGCAAAGCCCACCAGGCTCACGGCGAACATCGACGCAATGCGTTTGACGACGTGTTTGTGCTTGAAGTGCCCCAGCTCATGGGCCAGCACGGCATCGACTTCACCAGGCGACAGTTTGGCCAGCAAGGTGTCATAAAAAACCACCCGTTTGGAGGCTCCAAAACCCGTGAAATAGGCGTTGGCGTGGGCACTGCGTTTGCTGCCATCCATCACAAAGAGCCCTTTGGCGGCAAAACCACAACGCTGCATCAAGGTGGTAACGCGTGTTTTGAGCGCCTCATCATCCAGCGGCTTGAATTGGTTGAAAAGCGGCGCGATAAAGGTCGGATAAATCAACAACAAAAGCATGTTGAAACCCATCCACAGGGCCCAGGCCCATAGCCACCAGTAAGTGCCCAGGGCGCCCATCACCCACAAAATCAGTGCCACGATGGGCAAGCCTATCGCAGCGCCGACGAGGGTTGACTTCAAGGTATCAGCGACCCACAGCTTGAAGGTCATTTTGTTGAAACCGAACTTTTCTTCCAGCACAAAGGTCTGGTACAGCGTCATGGGCAAATCGATGACGGAGCCAATCAGTGCAAACGCGACGAGCAGCGCCATTTGCTGCAACATGCCAACGCCCAGCCATTGCGCCAAGCCCTGGTTCAAGGCATCAAGGCCACCCAACAGCGTCCAGCCCAGCAGAACCGCCGCGCCAAGGGCCATTTCAAGCACGCCCAGGCGCGATTTTGCCAAGGTGTAGTCAGCTGCTTTTTGGTGTGCGGCGAGTGAAACCTGATGGGCAAAAGCCTCTGGCACCTGGCCCCGATGTTGCGCGACATAGCGAATTTGGCGGGATGACAACCAGTACCGCAGCGCAAGTCCTGCCACGAGGGCAAAAGAAAAGACCAAGGTAAGGGCAAAAGCGGATGAAATGGAATCGTGCATGTCATTCAAGTTTAGGTCATCGGTGACAATTCAAGACATGCCAGACCAGAAACCCGCTGCTGAAGTGCTGAACTTGAAGAAATCCGATCAAAACCTGGTTTGGCTTGACTGTGAAATGACGGGGCTGGACCCCGCCATTGACCGCATCATCGAAATAGCGGTGATTGTGACGGGCCCGACGTTGGTGCCCCGGATCGAAGGTCCGGTACTGGTGATTCATCAAAGTGATGAGCAACTGGGAAAAATGGACAAATGGAATCAAGGTACCCATGGCAAGAGTGGCTTGATCGATAAAGTTCGGGCTTCCGCTTTGCGTGCAACGGACGCACAAGCGAAGATCATTGAATTCCTGTCCCCCTACGTGAAGAAAGGCGTTTCACCTTTGTGCGGCAATAGCATCAGCCAGGATCGACGATTTTTGGTCAACGAAATGCCAGCGCTGGAAGCGTTTTTCCACTACCGGAACATTGATGTCAGTACGCTCAAGGAACTGGCCAAGCGCTGGCGGCCGGATGTGTACAAATCATTCAAAAAAAAGCAACGCCACACTGCGCTGGCGGATGTGCATGAGTCTATTGATGAATTGGAACACTATCGTCAACATTTTCTGTCGGCTGAAAAATGAGTTGCCAAGGATGTGCTGAGGCGGGTGCTAAATGATGCTTTTGGGCCAATCCACAATTCGTTTCGAGTTCCTTTCCACAAGTATTTTAAGGGCGCTAGGTAAAAACCCGAATTCATGCTATAATCGAAGGCTACGCTGAATTGTTTGGCGTATTTGTGCATCTGCCTTCATTCACCGGGCTTCGCGTCGGTTCACTTGCGTGAAACGTTTTACCGCGATAAATAAGCCCCAAGCGCTCACACAGTCGAACCGGATTTAACCCGGACCTCGGCTGGCGCAGGTTCCGTTTGATGGTTGATGTTTTTTAACCATTGACGGAGCTACGGCCCCAGTGCATCGCTGCACTGTTGCCGGCGCTAGTGCCGTTGTTTGCGTGTGAGAAAAAAATGACTGATTCTTTTGCTGTGGCTGGCGACTTTTCCCCTGTCGAATTTGCGTCCAACGACGTCGCCGACACTGCCGATTCCGTGGTCGTCCAACCGATTGCCTCTGCGCTGGAGGTGCCGGCCGTTGAGCCAGAAGCACTGCCCAACGGTTTCCTGACCCTGGGTCTGGCCCCTGAACTTCTGCAGGCTGTTAAAGACCTGGGTTTTACCCAACCCACGACCGTTCAATTGCGAACCATTCCGTTGGCAATGCAGGGCACAGGCCAGGCCGCTGTCAAGTTCAACGACCTGATGGTTTCCAGCCAAACTGGCAGCGGCAAAACCGCAGCCTTCTTGCTGCCCGTGCTGCATACTTTGCTGAAACAGCAAGCTGATGCAGAGGCCCAAGAGCGAGCTGACTTCGAAAAAGCCTGCGCAGATGCCTTGGCCAAAGGCGAGGCGCCGCCCAAACGCGCCAAGCGCAAAGACCCCACCAATCCACGCCACTTCACGGCCGCACAGCCTGGCGCGCTGATTGTTTGCCCCACGCGTGAACTCGCGCAGCAGGTGGCGCATGATGCAATCGACCTCGTGCGCCATTGCCGTGGTTTGCGTATCGCCAATGTGGTCGGCGGCATGCCCTACCAATTGCAAATTGCCAAATTGAACAACGCCAATTTGGTGGTGGCAACGCCAGGGCGTTTGCTTGACTTGCAACGTTCGATGCAGCTCAAACTCGACAAGGTGCAATTTTTGGTGGTCGACGAAGCCGACCGCATGTTGGATCTGGGTTTCTCCGATGATCTGGCCGAAATCAACCAACTGACGATTGAGCGCCAGCAAACCATGATGTTCAGCGCCACTTTCGCGCCGCGTATCCAGCAACTGGCCATGCGTGTGATGCGCAATAACGGCGCAGGCGCCCAACGCGTTCAAGTGGACAACCCGCAAGAGAAACACCAAAACATCAAACAAGTGATGTTCTGGGCCGACAACGCCCAGCACAAACGCAAGCTGTTGGACCACTGGCTGCGTGACACCACCATCAATCAAGCGATTGTTTTCGCCAGCACCCAGATCGAATGCGATGGCCTGGCCAACGATTTGCAGCACGATGGTTTTGACGCCGTTGCTCTGCACGGTGCCTTGAACCAGGGCCTGCGCAACCGTCGTTTGATGGCCTTGCGTGAAGGCCACGCCCAAATTCTGGTGGCAACCGATGTGGCCGCACGCGGCATTGACGTGCCCACGATTAGCCACGTGTTCAACTTTGGCCTGCCGATGAAGGCCGAAGATTACACCCACCGCATTGGCCGTACGGGCCGTGCCGGCCGGGATGGCCTGGCTGTCACGTTTGCCGAGTTTCGTGACCGCCGCAAGATTTTTGACATTGAGGCCTACAGCCGCCAGCCCATCAAGGCCGACGTGATTCCCGGCCTCGAGCCCAAGCAGCGTTTCCCTGAGTCGCGTCCGGGTTCCAATTTTGGTGGCCGCGTCACCCACAATAGCCGTTCAGGCGCAAATGAAGGCTTCTCGCGTGACCGCAAGTTTGGTGGTGGTGGAAATGCCGGCGGTTTTAACTACGAGCGCAAGGGCGGTTTTAATGACCGTTTTGCCAATGACCGGGGCCCGCAAGACCGTTTCTCTGGCGACCGCGCCGGTGGCAGCCCGCAGAATTTTGGTGCACCACGGGGCGATTTTGGTGACCGCAGCCCCGCGTTTGGCAAACCAGCTTTTGCCAAGCCCGCTTTCAACAAGCCGGGCTTTGCCAAACCCGGTTTTGCCAAGCCCGAGGGAGCACGGGCGTTTAAACCCGCTCCAGGCCCCAAGGTGTTTGTGCCGCGTGACGCCAAAAAGCGGCCTACCAAGCCTTACTGATAAAGCGTCCCGCATCTTCGCCTTTGGCGTAGGTGCTGGGTGAATTTTTGGCAGTCGTATCAGCCATTGGGAGCCGTGACATCTTTTGGTTGTGCGGCAGGCGGAGCAGGGGTTTCAAATCCACGTTCTGCAGTGGGTTCAGTGCGGTGTAAGAATATCGGGCTGATGGCCGACATAAACGGCACATCATGCGATTGCTGGCGCCGCTGGAATTGCTGGTATTGCGCCGCTGGTCCCTTGGGATCGGCGTTTGCCTTTTGAACAACCGCCATGTCACACGCTGCGCCCTCCAAAGCCGAATTGCTACAGGCCGTTTCTGCTGCACTGGCAGAAACCCGAAGCCCATTGAGCGGCGCACCGCTTCAAAAACTCGATGACAAGGGTCTGGCCCATGACCATATCCGCATCGTGGGTAGCGGTCTGTTGGCCCGCGTTCCCAAACAAAGCCAGATGCAGCTGGCAGCACATGACAACCTGACCTACCAGCGGGTCTGTTTTGAACGCGCGCGCGCCAGTGGCCATGTGCCCCATTTGAAGGGTGTTCTTGCGCCGTCTGCTCATTTGCCGCGTGGTGCCCTTCTGGTGGAAGAAATTGTCGGCCGGGCGGTTCAATTGCCCCAGGATGTGGGCCTGATCGTCCATGCCTTGGCGTCAATTCACACTCTGCCGTTACCCACCGATGAACGTCGTGCGCCCTTGATCAACTTGACAGACCCTTTGCAGGCGCTGTTTGATGAAGTGGCCGAACAAGCCCGGTTTTTGGTTCCTGCTGGCGTGTCTGCACAGGTGCAAGCCCTGCTATTGGCTGAGTTGACCGGGTTACAACAGCTTTGCGCGCGGCCACCACGGCCAGAACGGTGCCTGATCGCTTTTGACGGGCACCCTGGCAATTACGTGATTCGCGCGACGGCTGGGTCGCCGCCGCAGGCGATTCTGGTTGACCTGGAAAAATGTCGCTACAGCTATCCGAGCCTCGATTTGGCCCACGCGACGCTTTACACCTCGACCACTTGGGATGCCGAAGTGAACGCGGTGTTGAAGGTGAGGGACATTGAAAATGCCTACAAAGTATGGGCCGATTCGGTAGGGCCCGAGATGGCGCAGGCGATGCAGGCCTGGCACCTGCCATTGCGCCGCGCCATGTGGTTGTGGTCGGTGACCTGGTGCGCCAAATGGCGCTCGCTCAGCGGCGCAGCCGCGCGTGATTCTGGCGATGGTGAAGACTGGTCTGCGCAACGCAGCGATGCGGCCCTGATTGCACACGTGAGGGGTCGCGTCGACCACTATTTGTCAGATGAGGTCGTCCAGGGTGTGCTGGATGAATTGCGGCAGCTGGAACAGGTTTGGGGCTGAAGCCAGGCCATGGCATTGGCATTGCGGATCGTCATTCCCACCTTGAACGAAGGTGAAACCTTGGCAGGCTGTTTGCAGGCTTTGCAGCCTTTGCGGGAGCAAGGCGTTCAAGTGGTGGTGGCCGACGGCGGCAGCACCGATACAACCTGGGCACTGGCCTGTGCAGGGGCCGACCAGGTCATCGCCAAGCCCCGTGGGCGGGCGCTGCAAATGAACGCCGGGGCCGCTTGGAAACCCCTGTCCAATGGCGATGTCGAAACCAAAACTGACGT
>JANOVW010000611.1:0-3918 GCA_031417575.1 Rhodoferax sp.
GCCGATGTTGGAGAGCCAATCGGTGTTGCCATTGGCGGCCAGGCTGGCGTTTTGGCCACCCCAGGCGCGGCCCACGTCGTAAAACGCTGCGCCGCCCACCCGAAACAGGCGGAACAGGTACAGGTCTGAAAAGCCCCTGGCTTCGAGCGTGAGCAGGGCGCGCTGGTCGCCACTTTGGTATCGCAAGGGGTAACCGCGCAAGCCGGTGTCGCCGCCCAGCGTGAGGTAGTCGGTGGCTTGCGGGTTGGTCAGCACATCCGCGGTGAACGCGGCGTAGGCCAGGTAACGCTTGTTCAGTGGCAGGTAATAACGCAGGGCGGTGCTGGCGGTTTGGCGCTGCACCTGCCCGCTGCCATATTGGCCCGATACGGCGGCAGAAACATACAGGTCTTGCTCGCCCTGCAGGCGGTAACCCTTGCTGATGGAGCCTGAATACAGCCACAGGTCTTGGCTGGAACCCAGCGCTGGCAAGGCCCGTTCGATTTGCACAGTAGCCGCCAAACCGCGTGCAAAAAACTCGGGGCGGCCAATCTGGTTGCGGTTGTTCAGTTGCTGAAAATCGTCTTCTACCCACTCATACCGCACAAACGGTGCCACGGTTTTTTGGCCCGCTGGCAACAGTGGCGGGGCCACCAGCGCGGGTTCGGGGGCGAAGGCGTCGTCTTTGGCGCTCAAGCCGATGGAATAGCGGTGCGCCCGGCCGTTTTGCAGGCCCGGCGACCAGCCGGCAAACAGCTCGGCGCTGTCTTGCCGGTGGCGGTATTGGCTGGTGACATTGCCGGCGGTGTAGGCGGAATCGATGCGGTTGTCTTGCGAGAACCGCGCGCCCGCCGCCCAGCGGGTATCGAGCGCGTAAAACGGGCGTATGACAGACACCGCCTGGCGCTTGCCGTCGGTGTTGTCGGCCACGCTGTAGGCCAGTTGGGTCCAGCCATCCAGCGCGTGGTTGTATTCCAGCTGAAACTCGTTGCCCGAACGGTCCACCTCGTTGATGCGGCTGTAACCCACCGCCAGGCCAGTGCCCAGCAGGTTGTATTCTTTGAGGCTGACGCTGCTGGAATTGGCCCCGCCCGAACGCGCGAAGCTGGCACCGGGGTCCAGCGTCCAGGTGTCGCGGGTCAGCACCTCGATATCGACCACATTGGCCGCGCCGCCGGGTGGCGCGATGGGACGCAGTTGCACGTCATACAGGTAGCGGTTGGTGCGCAGCAGGCGCTCGGTTTCTTCCATCACCCGCACGGCCACTGCATCGCCCGGTTTGAACAACAACTGGCTGCGGATGACTTCGGGCCGCGTTTTGGGGTGCAGCGCATTGGCCAGCCGGAACAGGGCGTTGTTCTCGGCCGGGTCGGCCAGATCAAAAATGTCTTGGTTCAGGATGTGGATCTGGCCGATGCGCGCGCCAGCGGCTTCGAGTTCAGCAAACGAGGTGGTTTGCGCCAACGCATGGCCCATAGCGCCCGCGCCCGCAAGCGCTAGCAAAACCCGCAGCATGAGAAGCGGCACCACCGCGCCGCCAAGCGGCTGCTGGCTTGGCGCTTGGTGCAAGCGAGGGGGTGTCATGAAGGGGCTACGGTGGCAGACAGGCTTAAATATAGTCTACTTAAAAACGATTTTATACAAATAATTAATTTTTTTAGTTAATATTTGTTATATATTAAATAGCATATTGTGCAATTAACACGTGAACAATATTGCCTTTTTCTCTAAAGTATATTAGAAAATTTAAATAAATGGTGTTTTAGACGCGTTTCTCGCACCCCGTGGGTTTGTAAACCCGCTCTACCGAAGCCGGAAACTTCATCAACTTGTTGGCCGGACGACGCGGCCGCTGCAACAACTCACCCCCGCAGTTTGGGCAAACTCCTGCCAGTTTCACGTCTGCACAGGCGGCGCAAAAGGTGCATTCAAAGGTGCAGATGCGGGCGTTCGGCGTGTCGGGCGGCAAATCGGTGTTGCAGCATTCGCAGTTTGGGCGTAGTTGGAGCAAGGCGGGTTCCTACAAAAAGCCAAATCGGGCGGCGTGGCGGGCTAAAAACGCGGCCCCTGGTCGAAACCGTTCGGGCAGCAACAGCGGCTTTTGATCAAACCGCATCAAGCTGTCTTGAATGAAGGTGTCACCTTTCAGCGCCTTGATGGTGGGCGATACGTGGATTTTGAAATCAGGTGTGACGGTCATCAGGCCTTGGTCATAGGCCCGGTCGTGCAAGGCGCTCAGGCACAGGCCGTTTTGTGGATTCAGGCGGTTGGTTTTGTCTTCGCTCCACGGCACGATGTGGCTGGCAATCAGTAGCTTGTCGTTCTGCAAGCCGCTGACGCAGCAGGTGCCGTTGTAACGGGCCAAAATGGATTGGCGAAATTGCGCTTGGTTAACGCGCACCTGCACCACGGCGGCGCGGGTCTTGCCGGGCGGGATGACGGCATCGATGCGGTCAGCAAAATCGTCGCTGTCTTCTGAATTGATTCGTATGGCTTTCGCCGATGCGGCATTTTGAGCGGCCAATTGGGCATAGTGGGCCGCTGCTTCGAGCGCCGTTTTGTCCCAATTGATGGCTAACTCGCGCCAAATTTGTTTGTCCAGCGCCGAGCTTTTGCGCATGCCGACACGCCCCGTGGTGGTGATGGCCGGATCAAGGCTGGCGAGGTTGACAAGTTTGAGCGCAACCGCGCTGGCGGTGCGGCCAAGCCATGTGCCTAGCCGGATGACTTGCGGCGTATTGCGGTCCAGCTTGCCAAACGGGAGCAGAAAGTACAGGTGCAAAGCGGCCAATACCTGCGGGCGAGTCCAGTCGTTCTTCGAAGGCATGAGGCGAATTCCTTACGGTGCGATGCCAGTATGCCCGAGGTTTCTATGCACCAGCGCTGGAAGCATTCGCGGCGCACCTCAACGTGAGAAGAAAGGGCTACGGCAACCGTTTGTGGTAGCCCCAGCTTTTGTTTTTTCGCTTGGCGGGTCGGAAACTGTCATCAGGAAGAGCGCAGTCTTCAGGGGCAACATAAAAAGATGTCCAATCACCAAAATATTGGGTGTCAAAAACTAAAAGATCGCCATCGAGCGGCAGTTCAAACTCATCGTCAGCGATACCAAAGTAGGGCTTGGCATCTCCGCATTCGAGAAATGAAATTCGAACGGTAGCAGCATAGGTGGTGTGAACCCAACGCAAAGGTCCGAAAGCTGGGCCATCGAATCCCCAGCCATCCATGGCCTCATTGGGGGTTTTGCGTCCGTGCAGCAGTCCGAGGTACATCCCCGGTTTTCGAGGTTTATCGCCGTACTTTAAGAACTCTTTTTTGACCGTGGGGACGGTGGGCGTGCAGGAAGACGTCATGGCGTGGGCCTCGTTGATGTGAAGCCATGAGCTTAAGCAGTTGGTAATGTTTTGTGACCCAGGGCTTTGCCTGGGTCATACTTTTACGCAAGCCTTCTCACCCCCAAAAACACCCCATCGCATCCTCATCCACCACGGCCAAGAACGCGGCCAATGAGGGGACATGCAAGATGGGGGTGTAGCCGTGCCACTTCATATCTCGGCGCTGCCAAAAAATCTTCCACAAGCCCTTGCGTTGGTTGAAGGTGGTTTTGGCGATTGGGCGCTCGTATTTGTCGAGCGGGTTTTGCCAGTCGGGCCGGGTTTCGAAGAGGGTCACGCTTTGCGCTTCGAGCCGCCAACCGATGTCCAGCTCGTCCCGAATGGCCGGTGGCGGGCGGCGTTTTTGCAGCCAAAGGGCCATGGTTTCGGTGGCGGCGTGGCGGTCGAGTGGGTTGGGGGTCATGTCAAAACAGCTTATAAATCTATTTATATTTATTTTTGTATAAAATATTTATCTTCTGAATTCAATTTCAATATATTAAATATAGCTAATTATGCAATTAATACGTGAACAATAGCCAGTTTTTATATAATTAAAATTTGCAAA
>JANOVW010000612.1:0-3330 GCA_031417575.1 Rhodoferax sp.
CGAATACGTTGACATTGCCGAACAATTGGCCATTGACCGGATCAAGCAGATTTTTGGTGCCGATGCCGCCAACGTACAACCGCATTGCGGCGCGTCTGCCAATGAGGCAGTTTTTTTGGCTTTTTTGAAACCCGGCGACACCATCATGGGCATGAGCCTGGCCGAAGGCGGCCACCTCACCCACGGCATGCCCCTGAACATGAGCGGCAAATGGTTCAACGTGGTGTCTTACGGCCTGAATGCCCAGGAAGCCATCGACTACGAAGCGATGGAGGCCAAAGCCCGCGAAACGCGCCCCAAACTCATCATCGCCGGTGCTTCGGCGTATTCGTTGCGTATTGATTTCGAAAGATTCGCCAATATTGCAAAAGAAGTCGGCGCGATTTTCATGGTGGATATGGCGCATTACGCGGGCTTGATTGCAGCCGGCGTGTATCCCAACCCGGTACCGTTTGCCGATGTGGTGACCTCCACCACCCACAAGAGCCTGCGCGGCCCGCGTGGCGGCATCATCTTGATGAAAGCGCAGCACGAGAAAGCCATCAACAGCGCCATTTTTCCCGGCCTGCAGGGCGGCCCGCTGATGCATGTGATTGCCGCCAAAGCAGTTGCCTTCAAGGAAGCGCTCCAGCCCGGGTTCAAGGTCTATCAGCAGCAGGTACTGGAAAACGCCCAAATCGTGGCGCAAACGCTGATCGCGCGGGGTTTGCGCATTGTGAGTGGCCGCACCGAAAGCCATGTCATGCTGGTTGATTTGCGCGCCAAAGGAATCACCGGCAAAGAAGCCGAGGCTGTTCTGGGCAGCGCCCACATGACGATCAACAAGAACGCCATCCCCAATGACCCCGAAAAACCCATGGTGACCAGCGGCGTACGGATTGGCACCCCGGCCATGACCACCCGAGGCTTCAAAGCCGAAGAAGCGCGGGCCACGGCCCACCTGATCGCCGACGTGCTGGACAACCCCCGTGATGCCGCCAATATCGCGGCCGTGCGTGCCAAAGTGAACGCGCTGACAGCACGGTTTCCGGTCTATCGCTAAAGGTCAGGTCAAGAAAAACCTGTATTTTTTATAATCTATTTTGTTATCTTATTGATATCTAATTGTGCTATATTTTATGGGCGTTATGACCATTTTTAACCAAAATTTTCTGAATGAAATGTCCGTTTTGTAGCCATTCCGAGACCCAGGTCGTTGAAACCCGGATTTCAGAGGAAGGCGACTTCATCCGCCGCCGCCGCCAGTGCGGCGCGTGTGAAAAACGCTTCACCACCTACGAGCGGCCCGACGTCAACTACCCCACCATCGTCAAAAAAGACGGTCGGCGCATTGAATTTGACCGTGGCAAACTGCGCGCCTCGATGAACCTGGCGCTGCGCAAGCGCCCGGTCAGCACCGAGCAGGTTGATGGCGCCATCGAACGCATCGAAGAAAAACTGCTCAGCCTGGGCCTGCGTGAGGTGAACTCCACCCGCATCGGCGAGCTGGTGATGCGTGAGCTGAAAAAACTCGACAAAGTGGCCTACGTGCGGTTTGCCAGCGTGTACCGCAATTTTGAAGACATTGACGAATTTCGGGCGCTGGTGGATGAGGTGCGGCGGTAGCCCAAGGGCTTTTGTGGTGTTCCGGCGCCCTTCTGCTTGACCATTCATCGGCGCAAGATGACCGACTATCTGGCAACAGTTGCCTGACCAACTTCTATCGGCGAGACTCCCAACATGTCAAAACAACGTGGACTCACACTGGTCGAACTGATGATCGTCTTGTCGATCGCGGCGATTTTGGTGACGCTTGCGGCACCTTCTTTGACCGCATTCACCAAATCCAGCGCGATCACCAGCGGAGTCAACTCCTTCATGGCAGACCTGCGTTTTGCCCGCAGTGAAGCCATCCGTTTGGGTGGCAAAGTCATCATGTGCCGCAGCAACGCACCCGAATCGGCTACACCCGCCTGCGGCACTGGCACCGGGCCTGGTGGAAATGGCTGGGTTAGTGGGTGGATTATTTTTCATGATCGGGATGACTCGGGTACCCGCACCACGGGCGACGTGGTTCTCAGGGTGCAATCCCCCATAACCACCATCAATTCCATTGTCGAGCTTGGCAGCTCCTCCTCTACCAAATTCAGGCTGACTGCCACGGGCAGGCTCACAACCGTTGCCTCGGCCACCACCATCACCTTTGGCGGCAACCCTGATTTTTCAAACGATCAGCAGCGGGTGCTGTGTGTCAGCTTGGGCGGGCGAGCCCGTATTGCGGGTACGGGTACAGCTTCTTGCGGAACGGACGGCGAATGAAAACCACTTTAAAGCCACAGCGTGGTGCCACACTGATCGAGGTGTTGGTCGCCATACTGATCTTGTCTTTTGGCGTGTTGGCATTGGGCAGTATGTTGGCCTTTGCTGTGCAACTGCCCAAATTGGCCGCCTACCGCGCAGCCGCCGTGGCGATTGCAGCGGGGCAAGTCGAGCGTATGCGGGCCAACACGGCTGGTTTCATCGGTGACAGTTATGTGGTTGAGATGAGCTACACCGGCGATACCGCCGCGCATCCTGCTCAGGTGGTCTGCGCTTATCCCGCTTGTGTACCGGCTTCCATCGCGGCGCTGGACATCTACCAAACCAATCAGCTGTTGCGCCAAGAGTTGCCCGCTGGCGGCATGCGGGTGATTTGCAATGGCCCCTGCACCTCGCTCGAAGGCGATATTTGGGTGATGTGGCGGGAACCCTCGACCCTGGCCACACTGGATACGGTGGGTTCAGATGAATGCCCCGATGCCACGGTGGCCCCCACCTTTGTTCCGTTCACAGCGCCCAAGCCGCGCTGTGTTCACATCAAGTTCAGACTATGAACCCCTATCCCATCCGGTTGTTGACGACCCGAAAACCCATGCACGGTTTTTCGCTGATTGAATTGATGGTCTCGATGACCATCGGTTTGGTTTTGATGGTCACCATCATGTCCGCTTACTTGGGCTCAGCCGATGCAGGCCGGGTAGCTGAGGCGCAGGGCCGCATGAACGAAGATGCCCACGCCGCACTCACCATACTGACGCAGCAATTACGAGTAACAGGCAACAACCCCAAACAAACCAATTACGTCACGCCAGAATCGAACCCCGTTTACAACACGGCAACCTTCATGATTCGCGGATGCGAAGGGGCTTTTGGGAATGTTACGCATCCACTGAATGCCGCAGCGCTGACTTGCACGGCCACCGCAGGCAGCCTTCCCGACTCTTTAATGATCACGTACGAGGCAGATCGCTTCAACACGGTCGCAACCAGCGCTGGTTTGGCGACGGATTGTCTCGGCCAAAGTTTGCCAAC
>JANOVW010000613.1:0-8824 GCA_031417575.1 Rhodoferax sp.
ACCAGGGCATCGGCTGGAACATCCTGATGTCGCTCGAACGCGTCGCCGTGGGTTTTGGCCTGGCCGCGCTGGTGGGCATTCCGGCGGGTTTTTTGATTGGCCGCTTCAACACCTTAAGCCGCATGTTCAATCCACTGATCAGCTTGCTGCGCCCGGTGTCGCCGCTGGCCTGGTTGCCCATCGGGTTGCTGGTGTTCAAGGGCGCCAACCCGGCGGCGATTTGGACGATTTTCATCTGCTCCATCTGGCCCATGATCATCAACACGGCCGTCGGTGTGCAACGCGTGCCACAAGACTATTTGAACGTGGCACGGGTGCTGAATTTGAGTGAATGGAAGATCATGACCAAGATTCTCTTCCCCGCCGTGTTGCCCTACATGCTCACGGGCGTACGCTTGGCCGTGGGTACGGCCTGGCTGGTGATTGTGGCGGCCGAGATGTTGACGGGCGGCGTGGGTATCGGCTTTTGGGTGTGGGACGAGTGGAACAACCTGAACGTCAAGAACATCATCATCGCGATTTTTGTGATCGGCCTGGTCGGGCTGGTGCTGGAATTCGCGCTCATCAAAATCGCCACCGCCTTCACCTTTGAAGACGTGAAAGCTTAATGAAGTGCTGAGGAACCCATCATGAAAAAATTCATTGAAATCCAGGGCGTTGAGCAGTCTTTCAAAACCAAGAGTGGCCCTTTCCTGGCGTTGCGAGACATCAACCTGACCATTACCCAGGGCGAATTCGTCACCCTGATTGGCCACTCGGGTTGCGGCAAATCAACCCTGCTGAACTTGATCGCCGGCTTGACGGTGCCCACCCAGGGAAGCTTGCTATGCGCCAACCGCGAAATTGCCGGCCCTGGGCCTGATCGCGCGGTGGTGTTTCAAAACCACTCGTTGCTGCCGTGGCTCACCTGTTTTGAAAACGTTTACCTGGCGGTCGAACGCGTTTTCGGCTCCGCCGGCAAATCGGTTGGCGTACCGGCCGAATCCAAAGCCCAATTGCGCGAGCGCACCGACGCGGCGCTGGCCATGGTGGGTTTGACCGCCGCCGCGCAAAAGCGCCCCGGCGAGATTTCTGGCGGCATGAAGCAGCGCGTGGGCATTGCTCGCGCCTTGTCGATGCAACCCAAGGTGTTGCTACTGGACGAGCCCTTTGGCGCGATGGACGCGTTAACCCGTGACAAGCTGCAGGACGAGCTGCTGGCCATCGTTGCCGCGACAAAAAGCACAGTGGTGATGGTGACGCACGATGTGGACGAAGCCGTGCTTTTGTCAGACCGCATCGTGATGCTGACCAACGGGCCCGCCGCGACGATCGGCGACATTGTTGAAGTGCCGTTGGAGCGCCCCCGCAACCGCATTGAACTGGCGCAAAGCCCGCTCTACCAGTTGTACCGCAAGGCAGTGCTCGACTTTCTGTACACGCGGCAAACGCACGTGGAGAAACTGGCCGCTTGAAGCGGGTCATCATCACTGGCCGCCTTCACTGCCAGTATAGACCGCGCCGCCTAAAATCTGGCGCATGACCGAAGCCATCCGCATCATCTCCTCCATGGCTACCAAACCGCTGCTGGCGGAGCTGGTGGCGCTGTATCAAACGCTGAACGAACAGCCCATTCAGGTCGAGTCGGTAGGTGGCGTGGATGCCGCCAAACGCGTACAAGCGGGCGATGCGTTTGACCTGGTCATCCTGGCCCGCAACGCGATGGACACGTTGGCTGCAGCCGGCAAGCTCGACGCGCAAGGTGTGGTCGATCTGGTGCGCTCGGGCGTTGCGGTGGCGGTGCCCAGCGGCGCAATACACCCGGACATCAGCAGCGGCGAAGCGGTTAAACAGGCGGTCTTGAAGGCCCCCACACTGGGTTATTCCACCGGGCCCAGTGGCGTGCAACTGGCCAAGCTGTTTGAGCGTTGGGGCATTGCCGAGCAGATCAAAAACCGCATCGTGCAGGCCCCACCCGGAGTGCCGGTGGGCGCACTGATGGCGCGCGGTGAAGTGGCCCTGGGTTTCCAGCAACTCAGCGAAATGCTGAATGTGCCCGGTGTTGACGTGGTGGGCCTGTTGCCGCCCGACATTGAAATCATCACCACCTTCAGTGGGGCAATCGCATCCTCCTGCATCAACACCAGCCCAGCACACGACCTGCTGGCTTTTTTGGTATCACCAGCTTGCGTGCAGGCCATTCGGCGGCACGGCATGGAGCCTGCAAAAGGCTAATATTGATATATTTACTAAAATAAAGATCCATTTATAATTATTTTTGCTATAAATAATATATCTTATTATTCTTATTTTATATAAAAAATTGCCACTTATTCAAAGCAAAATATTAATTTTTAGATAAATTAGGCCATTTGCACCGTTTGGGCGCACCCAAAAAGCGATGAGCACCGACTTGGTGATGCCAGCACAAACTGGCACGGTTCTCGCTGGTGATGGTGCATCATGGTTCCATCAAACACCCGTTCGACACTCCGCCCGTCCCACCCTGGGGCATTTCGCACCTTTTTGAACGCTGGCCATGCGCCGACATTGGGCGCGTCGTTTTTCTACTTCATGTTTTCTTGTGCTGTTTGGGTGATGAACGGTGCCATGGCCCCTTTCATCAGCGAAACATACCAGCTCACCCCGGCACAAAAAGGGCTGATGCTTTCTATTCCCATCTTCGCGGGTGCATTGATGCGGTTCCCGCTGGGCATTCTGGCTCAGTACATTGGCCGCAAAAACGCCACACTGGTCGAAATGGGCGGCATCATCATCGCGCTGCTGTTCGGCTATTTTTTCGTCAACTCCTTCAATGATTTGCTCGCCATGGGGGTGTTGCTGGGTATTGCTGGCGCCAGCTTTGGCGTGGCCTTGTCACTGGGTTCCGGCTCCTTCCCGCCTCGGCACAAGGGCATGGCCATGGGCCTGGTTGGCGCGGGCAATGTCGGCACGGCTGTCTCGGCCTTGTTGGCACCGCCTTTGGCGCAGGCCTTTGGCTGGCAAGCGGTGTACGGCATCGCCGCCATTGCCATGCTCTTGCCCATCGTCGCCATGGTATTTTTTGCCAAGGAGCCGCCCGATCTGGACAAACATGCGTCGTTCAAAGAGCACATCGCCTGCCTGTTTGAGAAAGACGGCTGGGCCTTCAGTCTGATTTACGCAGTAACCTTTGGCGGCTTTATCGGCTTGGTGACCTTTTTGCCCAGCTACTTTTACGACCAGTTTGGCGTGAGCAAAGTGCAAGCCGGGCAGCTCACCATGCTGGCCGCCTTTATGGGCGCCGCATTGCGGGTTTTTGGCGGCTGGATTTCCGACCACTGGGGTGGGGTGAACACGCTCACCGGTGTTCTGGTGGTGGTCACCATCACGCTTGCGTTGTGTGGTTTTGCCGAAGGTTCCCTGCCCGCTACGATGCTGCTGTTTCTGGTTTGTTTTGCGGCGCTGGGTGCGGGCAATGGCGCGCTCTTCCAGCTGGTGCCCTTGCGCTGGCCGATGACGACGGCGGTGGCGGGTTCAATGATCGGCGAAATCGGCGCCTTGGGCGGCGGCCTGATCCCCAATGCCATGGGTTTGAGCAAACAACACACGGGCAGTTACCTTATGGGGTTCGTCGCCTTTGCACTGTGCGCCGCCGCCATGCTGGTGCTGCTGAGATACATGCAAATTCGCTGGACGCGGACCTGGGCTGAAAAAGGTGGCCGCGCGCGCAGTGCCTGATCGGCGAAGCCGATACAACACAACGCGTCGGGACTACTTTTCAGCGAAGCCAAAAAAGTGGCCCAGCGCCAGCGCGTGAGTGTCTCAAAGGCCGTTAGATCTGCAAGAGTCTGCCCAAAGTCAACGCTTGTTTTTTTTCAACGCGCAAGTGGCTACGGATCCACTGTCACCTCCAAAACTGCTTACGCGACATCAAACGTCTAGCCCCTGCGGCCCGCAAATCAGCCGCCCCGGCAAGTCGCCAGTGGGTTTGCCGTTCACCGACATCGGCACACCGTTGACGATGGTGGCCACATAACCGCTGGCCTTTTGCATCAGGCGCTTGCCGTTGGCCGGCAAATCGTGGGTGAAATACGGCGCATTCAGGTGCAAGCGCGGGAAGTCGATGATGTTGATATCCGCCTTGTGGCCGGGCTTCAAAACGCCACGGTCATGCAGGCCATAGAAGCGCTGCGGTGCGTTGGGTTTGTGCATTCACCATGAATTCCAGTGGCAACGTGGCACCGCACGAGGTGTCGCAAATGTGCCGCAATACGCACCACCGTCGCCCAAGCTCAACACGGTAGCAGGCGATTTCATTTGGGTCACCAAATGGTCCAGGTTGTTGTTTGAATAGTTGAAGATGGGGAAATACAGCAACGCCGCGCCGGGCTCGCCGGCCTGGCCGTTCGCACGCGGGGCACCCGTTTCCATCATCAGGTCATAAGCCAATTCAGCGGGCGAACAACCTCGCTGTAGCGCCATCGCGGCAATGGAAGTTGATGCATCCGGTTCGTATTCGGGCGGATCACCCAGTACAAACAGTTTGTGAAAACTGCGGGTAACAAAGTTGCCTTGTGGCCCCAGATCGCGGGGTTGTTCGGCCAGCAATTGGGTGCAGAACGCAGGGTTGCGCAGGTGCACCCGCTTTTCTGCCAGCGGCAGCGCAGCGATGGCAGCATACGAGGGGTAGGCCACGAACGGGTGAATGGTTGATTGCCAGCTGTACAACATGCCAGCGGGCCCGCCCGCCATGCGGCCGTAGATCTTCAGGCCTTGCGCATGTGCGCCTTCCATCTGCCCAATGTCGTCGTCGTGGCCTCTTCATTGGCGGTGCCACGCTCGCCCATCACATAGGCGCGCAGCGGGCCATGTGGCACCTGGGTGCCAATGTTCATGGCGTACCGCCGCCGGGCGATGACATCCAGGCACTCGGGGAAGCTCTCCCATTCCCACTGAATGCCCTCAGCGAGCGCTGACCCGGGAATGTCTTCCACGCCTTCCATCAGGTCGATCAGCCACGCGTGTTTATCAGGCTTGGCTGGGGCGAACCCCACGCCGCAGTTACCCGCGACAATGGTGGTCACGCCATGGCCGTTGGACGGGGTGAGATAAGGATCCCAGGTGAGCTGACCGTCGAAATGGGTGTGGATATCGACAAACCCCGGTGTCACCAGAGCGCCTGCGGCATCGATTTCGCGCCGGGCAACGCCCGCCTTGCCGCCCACTTGCACCAAGCGGGCATTAGCCACCGCTACATCGCCCGCTATTTGGGCAAAAACAGTAGCCAATAAACCAACAGCAGATTGAACAGCAGCAGCACGACCGAGGCCAGCTTCCACAGCGCTGCCGGGTCGCGTTGCAGAAGTGCCGAGTTTTGCGGCGCGTTGATGGGCCGGCTGGCACCGCGATCCAGCGCCAGCAGCATTTCTTCAGCGGTTTCAAAACGCTGCTTTTGGTCCCGCGCAACGGCTTTTTGCGCGATGTGATCGAGCCAGATCGGCACCTGCGGGTTGATGCGACTGGGCGCTTGCGGGTCGCGAAAGAAGCGCCCCACCTGGTAGGGCAAAACCTCGCCATAGGGCAGCCGCCCCGTCAACATTTGGTACAGGGTGACACCCAGGGCATACAAATCGCTGTCGGCACCCGGCAGTTGCTCGGGCGAATCGACGCCAGTCGCGCTAAAGCCCCATTGCTCCGGGTTTACGTAACTGGGCGTACCCGCATGCAGCCGGCGCATGGTTTCGGGTTCTTTGCCACTGAGCGCAACGCCCAAATCCAGCAGCCGCAACATCCCGTCTTCGCCCACGTGCAGATTGGCCGGTTTCACGTCGCGATGCACCACGCCTTGACGGTGCAGGGCACCCAATGCCCTCAGGGTCTGCTGCATGAAACCGACCACCTCGGCCGCGCTGGTGCGCACGTCACGATTCATGCGCTGTTGCAGCGTCTCACCGGCGTGCCAGTCGTACAACAGATAAAAAGCACTTCGGGTTTTGCCACCGGGCAGGTGGTCATGCAAATGCACCAGGTGTTGCCCTGCCCGGCCCGCTTGCATGTGTTTGGCCAGCCAGGCTTCGTGGGCCAGCATGGCGCGTTCATCGACATCATGGGCGCGCGCAGGGTTCAGGGTTTTGAGTGCGAACAGCCGCCCAGATGAAAGTCCGAGCGCCGACAGGCCGCCCTGAGGCGCGAGCGCCCCCCCGAGGGGCAGCGAGGACACGCCAGTGCCGGGCGTGGGGGCAATATCTCTGACTTGGTAAATCACGTTGATGCCGTTGTCAGCAACTACAGCAGTCACCGTCAGGCCGTCGATCACATCGCCCACCCGCAGCTTGGGCGGCACTGGAAGGGCCTGCGCGGTGCGGGTGATATCCAGCAAACTGGCTTCTTGCAAGGCTTCAACCCTGGCCACCATGGCGGTCAGGTTGTCGGTAGCGCCGGCCAACAAAGCCGCATCCATCAGCCGTTGGCTGGCCTCCTGCACCCCCACGTTGACCGACAGGCTCTGTAGCTGCTGGAGTGGCACATGCCCGTAAACGCCATCACTGAGCATGATGAAGACATCGCCCACCTGCAATTCGCCCTGGCTGTAGTCGACCACCACATGGTCTTCAGCGCCAATGCTGCGCAGCAGTTGGTGGTTGAAATCGAGGTGTTTAACGGTATGGTCGTGGGTGAGTTGCGTCAGTTCACCCGCGCGCAACAAGTAGGCCCGTGTGTCACCCACGTGCGCCAAGGTGTAGGAATGACCCTTGAGCACCAGGGCTGTCAAGGTGGTGAGGCCAAGTGCCGGGCTGCGCCTGCGGTTCACTGCACACAACCAGCTGTTTTGCGCCGAGATGATCCGGTCCAGTGCTACCGTGGTGTCCCAGGTAGGTGGCGTGGCAAAGTAATCGCGCACCAAGGTGGTGACGGTGGTTTGCGCCGCCTCTCGCCCCATGCCGCCGGTGCTTACGCCGTCGGCAATCGCCAAAATACAACCCATTTCCAGGTCGTCGGCCTGTGGCAACATGGCCGCGCAGAAGTCTTCGTTCAGCGCCTTGCGGCCCGCTGCGCTTGCATACCCAATGTCGATTTCGAATGCCATGCACCAGCATACGCAATTGCCGTGCCCGATTTCCGTACCCGTTTCGGCGGAAAACGGTGCGCCCGCTACAAACCGCCCCTAAGTGGTGCGCCGCACCCGCCACCACTTCACCCTGTGTTCATTATTTCTGGCACGGCCCTTGCACTGTTTCAGGGATAACCTGACTGAAAACAAGATGGCGAGGATTGCATGAAAAAATTGAAGTTGGTGATGGTGGGCAATGGTATGGCGGGGGTGCGTACGCTGGAAGAACTGCTGAAGATCGCCCCGGATTTGTATGACATCAGCGTGTTTGGCGCTGAACCCCACCCCAACTACAACCGCATCTTACTCTCGCCCGTGTTGGCCGGGGAGCAAACGCTGGATGAAATCGTGCTCAACCCGTGGGTTTGGTACAAAGACAACCACATCACCCTGCATGCTGGTAAAAAAGTGGTGTCAGTAGACCGTGTCAAACGCATCGTCAAAGCTGACGATGGCACGCAAGAAAGTTACGACCGCCTGCTGCTGTGCACCGGTTCCAACCCCTTCATCCTGCCAGTGCCCGGCAAAGATTTGCCAGGCGTGATCGCCTACCGCGACATTGCCGACACCGAGGCCATGATTGCCGCCGCCACACAGTACAAAAATGCCGTGGTTATTGGCGGTGGCCTGTTGGGCCTTGAGGCCGCCAACGGCCTCATGCGCCGTGGCATGACGGTGACCGTGGTGCACGTCATGCCCACCTTGATGGAGCGCCAACTGGATGCCGTAGCCGGCAAGATGCTGCAAAAATCGCTGGAAGACCGCGGCCTGCAATTCCTGATTGGTGCACAGACGCAAGAACTGACGGCTGGCCCATCCGGCCGGGTCGCTGCGATCAAATTCAAGGACGGCACTGAGGTTGCAACAGACCTGGTGGTCATGGCCGTCGGCATCCGCCCCAACACGCAGTTGGCCGAAGCCATGAAGCTGCATTGCAACAAGGGCATTGTGGTGAACGACACCCTGCAGACGACCACCGATGCGCGCATCTACAGCGTGGGTGAATGCGCCGCGCACCGGGGCATCGCCTACGGCTTGGTGGCACCCTTGTTCGAACAGGCCAAAGTGGCCGCCAACCACTTGGCGCAGTTTGGCATTGGGCGTTACACCGGCTCGCTCACCTCGACCAAGCTCAAGGTGACCGGCATCGATTTGTTCAGCGCGGGCGATTTCACCGGCGGGCCCGATACTGAAGAAATCGTCATGAGCGACCCATTTGGTGGGGTCTACAAAAAGCTGGTTCTGAAAGACGACAAACTCATCGGTGCCTGCCTGTACGGCGACACGGTGGATGGCAGTTACTACTTCAAGCTGCTGCGCGATGGCCGCAACATCGCCGACATTCGCGACAAGCTGATGTTCGGTGAAAGCAATATCGGCGACGTGGGCCACGAAGGCCATAACAAAGCCGCCACCATGCCCGACGATGCCGAGGTTTGTGGCTGCAACGGCGTGAACAAGGGCACCATCTGCAAGGCCATTCGCGACAAAGGCCTCTTCACCCTGGACGAGGTGCGCAAACACACCAAGGCCAGTGCCTCATGTGGCTCTTGTACCGGGTTGGTCGAGCAGATTTTGATGTTCACCGCTGGCGGCGACTATTCCGCCACACCCAAAACCAAAGCCATGTGCGCCTGTACGGATCACGGCCACCAGGCGGTGCGCGACGCCATCGTCAAAAGCAAGCTGATGAGCATTGCATCTGTGCAACAGACGCTGGGTTGGAAGACCCCCAACGGCTGTTCATCTTGC
>JANOVW010000614.1:0-5686 GCA_031417575.1 Rhodoferax sp.
CAACCCGCAGGCCGATACCCGTTTGCGGGCCTGGCTGTTACGCGCCTGACCCACCCCACAGGAGCCCCACCATGATCTGCGATTGCCACATTCACCTGTATGAAGACCACTACCCGCTGGCTGCCAACGCCACCTTCAAACCACCCGTGGCCCCATTGGCCGCCTACCAGCAGGTGCAAGCCGAGCTGGGGCTGCAACGCGTGGTGATCGTGCAACCCACCGGCTACGGGTTTGACAACACCTGCACGCTGGATGGTTTGCGCCGCCTGGGCAAAACCCGCGCACGGGCGGTGGTGGTGGTTGAACCCTCAATTTCTGACGCGCAATTGCAGGCGCTCGATGACCAAGGCGTTTGCGGCATCCGATTCATGTTGGTACCCGGTGCCGGTGGCGTGCTGGATTGGGACGCCTTGGCCACTTTTGGGCCCCGGCTGGCAGCGCTGAACTGGTGCGCCAACCTGCAAATAGACGGGCGCGATTTCCCCCGCTACCAAGCCATCATCGAAGCCTTGCCCTGCAAGGTGGTGATTGACCACACGGGCAAATTTTTGGAGCCGGTGGCGGTCGATTCACCGGCTTTTCAGGCGCTGATGCAGATCATGGCCCAACCGCAGCGTTGGATCAAACTGGCGGCCCCGTATGAAACCTCCAAAATTGGCCCGCTGCTGTATGACGATGTAAGCCTGTTGGCCCAAACACTCGCGGCGCACTTCCCAGACAAGTGTTTATGGGCCAGCAACTGGCCGCACCCCAACCGAAACCCGCTGCCCTCCAATCAAGCCATGCTGGATTTGGTCAAGCATTGGGCACCGGATGCGGCAGTGCAGCAAAAGATATTGGTTACCAATCCGGCTTCGCTGTACGCATTCTGAGGACCCAACTTCGGCACGAATTCGCCTTTGCGTGTAGCATCTTTTTCTAACACTGATTCCCACTCACTGTTTCAACCCCGATCCCTAACGAGGAGCCCTTCCATGGCACAACTGAACGTCAACGGCGCGGTGCGCACTTTTGAAGCGGAGGGTGACACCCCGCTCTTGTGGGTGCTGCGCGAACAACTGGGGCTCACGGGCTCCAAATACGGCTGCGGCATTGCCGCTTGTGGCGCCTGCACGGTACACATCGACGGTGTACCCACCCGTTCCTGTGTGCGCCCGGCCTCGACAGTCGAGTCGACCGAAAAAATCGTCACCATCGAGGGCCTTTCGCCCAACGGCTCACACCCGGTGCAAAAAGCCTGGGCGGCGCTGGACGTACCGCAATGCGGGTTTTGCCAAAGCGGCATGATCATGGCCACCGTTGCCCTGCTCAAGGACAAACCCAAACCGACCGATGCCGACATTGATGCCGCCATCACCAACATTTGCCGCTGCGGCACCTACAACCGCATTCGCGCCGCTATCAAGGTGGTGGCCAACGGCGGCGACACCAAAACAGCCGCCCTGAACATTCAACATGCCGATGGCACCGTCACCTAAGGAGCACGCCATGAATACAACTCCCCCGACAAGCATCGCCTCGGGCGTATCGCGCCGCCGTTTTCTGGGCACCTCTGCCGCCGCCGCTGGCGCTGCAGGGTTCACTTTCGCCTTTCACATCCCGTTTGGCAGCGAAGCCAGCGCCCAAACCAACCCCAATGAAGTCAACGCCTGGGTGGTGGTAAACCCGGACGACATTATCGTCATCCGCATCGCGCGCTCTGAAATGGGCCAGGGCACGCTGACGGGACTGGCGCAATTGGTAGCCGAAGAACTCGATGCCAATTGGGCCAAAGTGAGAACCGAATACCCCACCCCCGCGCAAAACCTGGCGCGTAACCGCGTATGGGGCAACTTTGGCACCGGCGGCAGCCAGGGCATCCGACAGTCCAACGACTACGTGCGCAAAGGCGGCGCAGCCGCCCGCATGATGCTGATACAGGCCGCCGCCGACGATTGGAAGGTGCCGGCGGCCGAATGCCGCGCATCCAACAGCGTGGTAACCCATGCCGCCACCGGGCGCAGCGTAAGTTACGGCAAAGTCGCCGCCGCCGCGGGCAAACTGGCTTCCCCCGATCTCACCAAAGTGGCTTTGAAAGACCCCAAAGACTGGAAGCTGGCCGGCAAGCGCCTGGCCCGGCTCGACACGGTGGACAAAACCACCGGCAAACAAGTTTTCGGCATGGATTTGCAAATGCCCGGCATGTTAAACGCCGCCATCAAACAAAGCCCGGTGTTTGGCGGCAAGCTCAAATCGTTTAACGCGGCAGCGATTGCCGGCAAACCCGGCGTGAAAAAAGTGGTGCGTGTGGGCGACAACGCTGTGGCCGTGGTTGCCGACACCTGGTGGCGCGCCAAAACCGCACTGGAAGCCCTGCCGATTGAGTGGGACAACGGCGAGCACACCAAACAATCCAGCGCCGAATTTGCCAAGGTCATGCGCGCCGCGCTCGATGCGCCCGAGGCCGCCATGGGCAACCAAAATGGCGACATCAAGGCCGCGATGGCCGGGGCCGCCAAAAAGATCGAGGCCATTTACAGCTACCCGCACCAAAACCACGCCTGTATGGAGACCATGAATGCCACTGCACGCTGGACGCCCCAGCGCTGCGAAGTTTGGGCCCCCACCCAAAACGGCGAAGCGGCGCTGGCCGCCACGGCCGAGGTGGCCGGGTTGCCACAGGCGCAATGTGATGTTTACAAAATCCACCTGGGTGGTGGTTTTGGCCGGCGCGGTATGACCGACTATGTGCGCCAGGCCGTCACGATCGCCAAAGAGATGCCCGGCGTGCCGATCAAGATGATCTACAGCCGTGAAGAAGACATGCTGCAAGGGCGCTTCCACCCCACCTCACAGGCCAAGATGACGGCTGGGCTCGATGCGCAAGGCAACCTGATGGCTCTGCACATGCGTATCGCGGGGCAATCCATCCTGTCGCAGGTCGCGCCGCAGAACATCGTCAACGGCAAGGATATCGTGGTCTTCCAGGGCCTGAACCCGCCCAGCCCGGAGGCGCAGTTCACCTACACCATTCCCAACCTGCTGATCGACCACGCCATTCGCAACCCGAATGTACCGGTGGGCTTTTGGCGCGGCGTGAACCTGAACCAGAATGCGATTTACGTCGAATGCTTCATCGACGAAATCGCCCATGAGACCCAGCAAGACCCGCTGGCGCTGCGCCGCAAATTGTTGACCAATATGCCCAAAGCCCTGGCCGTGCTCAATGCCGTGGCTGACAAGAGCGGCTGGGGCAAACCGGCGGCACCCGGTGTCTTCAGGGGCTTGGCGCAGACCCATGGCTTTGGCAGTTATGTGGCGGCTTGCGCCGAGGTTTCAGTTGCGGCAGACGGCACCGTCAAGGTACACCGCATCGTGGCCGCTACCGACAGCGGCCACGCTGTGAACCCGCAGCAGATCGAAGCGCAAATTGAAGGCTCGTTTGCCTATGGCCTGTCAGCCGCGTTTCACCAGGAATGCACGGTAAAAGACGGCAAGATGGAGCAAGAGAACTTTGGCAACTACAACGTGGTTCGCATGGGCGAGATGCCCGCCGTGGAGAGCATCGTTATGCCATCGGGTGGCTTCTGGGGTGGCGTGGGCGAACCCACCATCGCCGTGGCAGCACCCGCAGTGCTGAACGCCATTTTTGCCGCCACGGGCAAACGCATCCGCAGTTTGCCGCTGAAGAACCATGATTTGAAGCGGGCTTGATACAGGCTGCCAGGCCACCGGTTGGCCTGGCTTTCCGGCAAGGGCACAATGCACTTGGGCGACGCGCGTCGGCATGGGGCCGAACGGCGGCGGCTTTCAAGGATTGCATGAACGAACGAATCACGCTGTTGATGGCGCAACTCGCGGCTGTGGAAGACGAGTTGCAAACGGCGCTGCATGAGCAGGAGAGCCAGATTTTTTTTCAGATCAAGGGCAAACGGGTGGAGTTTGAGCGTTCGGTGCGGGAGGCGCACCACAAGCTCAAGACCCATTTTTTCCGCTGGCTGGTGACCAACCGGCCGCAAAACCTGATCACCGGGCCGATCATCTACGGCATGATTTTTCCGATGGTGATGCTGGATTTTTTTGTGAGCTTCTATCAGTGGGCGTGTTTCCCGATTTACGGGATCGTAAAAGTCAAACGTGCCGATTACATCGTGTTTGACCGGCATCACCTGAATTACCTCAACTTCATCGAAAAATTCCACTGCACTTATTGTGAATACGGCAATGGATTGATGAGTTACATGGCCGAAATTCTGGCCCGCACCGAAGAGTATTTTTGCCCGATCAAGCATGCCCGCAAAGCACTGGGCACCCACGCACGCTACAAGCGGTTTTTGGCTTACGGCGACGCGGGCGAACCCGGCGACTACGAAAAAAAGCTGGAAGCGTATCGCGTGGGTCTGGGCAAAATCAAATAACAGCTTAATCCGGCGGAATCACTGCTGCACAGTCTGCACGGCAACGGTGACCTCCAGATGCTCAACAAAACCGCCTTCGCGCATGCCGCGCACAGGGCAGGCGTCGAGGTAATCGCGGCCAACGGCCAAGCGGCAATGGAATTCACTGGCGAACACTTCATTGGTGACGTCAACGCTGATCCAACGGTTGTCGAGCCACAAGTCGACCCAGGCATGGCTGGCAGCAGCGCGGCTGTTGCCGGGTTCGACATACCCGCTCACGTAACGTGCAGCAACGCCAAGCGAGCGGCAGGCGGCGATCATGACGTGGGCATGGTCTTGGCAAACGCCGCGAGCCCCTTCAAAAGCCTGCTGGGCGGTGCTGGTGACATCGGTGCTGCCTGCGGTGTAAGGCATGGCGGTACAAATGACTTTGGCCAGTGCCAGTGCATCCCATTCGGTGCGCAGGCCATCGGGCAAGGTACTGCGGGCCAGGGCGTCCAATTGGGGGAAACCCAGCGTTAACGGTGTAGCAACCCGGTAAGAAATGGCGGGCACACCTTGGCCGCTGGCATCTACGCCCAACACGCCGCTAACCAGGGGCTCGGTATCAACTGTGCCCTGCACCACCAACGCCATTTCTTTTTTGGGGGTTGCCATCACGTGGGTGTAGCTCAGGTTGCCAAAAGCGTCGGTGAACGCTGTCAGTTTTCCCGGCGCGATCACGCGCCATTCCACCACCCGCTGATGTACCTCTGAACGCGGCCACAGGCGCAGCAACTGGATGAGGTTTTTGGGCGCGTCGTCGTAGCGGTAAAGCGTTTTGTGTTGAATGATCAGGCGCATGGCAAGTCTCGGTCAGGCACCCAAAAAGTCTTGCCCGATACCCGCGCCAATGGCGTTGATACTTCGCAGAAACTGGGTGAGGTAAGCGTGCAGGCCTTGCTGAAGGATGTCGTCGATGTGGGTGAACTGTATCTGCGCCCGCAACAAACCAGCCTGGCGCTGGGTGTTGGCACTGCGCTTGTTGGCCAGTTTTTCGAGGTGATTGCACAGTGAATTGACCGCCGCCAGCAGCGAGCGCGGCATGTCGGGCCGCAAGATGAGCAACTCGGCCACACGCGCCGGGGTAATGGTGTCACGGTAAGTTTTGCGGTAAATCTCGAAGCCGGAGACACTGCGCAAAATGGCCGCCCAGTGGTAGTACTCGCCTTTGGCGTCCCAGTCTTTGAGCTCGGCTGCGGCACCTTCATAAAACTTGACGTCCAGCAGGCGGGCCACGTTGTCGGCCCTTTCGAGCGCTGTGCCAA
>JANOVW010000615.1:0-2537 GCA_031417575.1 Rhodoferax sp.
CGGGCGAGATTTGGTTCAAAACCGCCACACCGTTCGTCTACTTCAACGACCCCGAGCGCACCGCCCAAACCCGCTCGGCTGACGGCAGCATGAGCACCGTGGGTGACGTGGGTTATGTCGACGATGACGGCTTTTTGCACCTAACCGATCGCTCCACCTTCATGATCATCAGTGGCGGCGTAAACATTTACCCGCAAGAATGCGAAAACCTGCTCATCGTGCACCACAAGGTGATGGATGCAGCCGTTTTCGGCGTGCCCAACGAAGACCTGGGCGAAGAAGTGAAAGCCGTGGTGCAGGCCGCGCCCGGCGTGGCCACCGGCCCCGAACTGGCCGCTGAACTCATCGCCTATTGCCAGCAACACCTGGCAAAACTCAAATGCCCCAAGAGCATTGATTTTGAAGTGGCCCTGCCCCGTTTGCCCACCGGCAAACTCTACAAAAAGCCGCTGCGTGACCGGTATTGGGGCGACAAGAAGAGCCGCATTGTGTAACCCCTGCGGTTCATCCATTCCATCAACCGCAACCCATCACCAACGACCATGCCCCTGAAAAACAGCGCAGCGATTACCGTATCGCCACAAAACCCCTGTCCTTTCTTGCGGGCCCTGGTGGCACAAGGCCAATTGGCTGATGACACCGAGCCACTGGCCCATGTGGCATCGGTCATCGCGGCAACTGCCCGGCGGGGTGAAGGTAAGCCTTTGTTGCCGGCCGCGGTCATTTACGGCATTGCCATGATCGCGAACGGAATCGGGCCCTTATCGGTGCTTGGCGCCAATTTAGGGGGCTTGAAACTCAACGCGCTGCGCGGCGGGCCGCTGGATAAAAAAGGCGCGGGTTCAGGCATCCTGAACCATGAGGGTGTCGTTGACAAGAAAGAACTGTCACGGCTGGCGAACTACGCCTCAGACCAGCACGACCGGCAGGGCAACACCGAAAAAGGCCTGCGACTGGCGGACCTGACAGCCTATATGGACGACAACTTCAAACGGGCGGCCGGACACCGGCGCCTGATTGACCGCCAATTAATGAACGGGGAGTGGCCCATCTTGCTCAAGGTCATGGGCAAAAAAGGCACGGCGGGCCGCTACCTGAGCCTGAAAGAAGTGCAGACGCTGTTCACCAAACGCCAGTTGCCGGCACGCATGAACGCCTGAGGCGGGTTGCCGCCCGGGCCCATCCTGAAGCGGCAACCGGCGAAACGCCTTTCAAATCCGCACCACCACCCGCCCCCGCACCTTGCCGTCCATCAAATCCTGCGCTTTGGCGATGGCGCCTTCCAGCGGCACTTCATCGATCATGGATTCGAGTTTGGCCAGGTCCAGGTCTTGTGCCAGGCGCTCCCAGGCGCGTTGGCGTTTGGCGAGGGGGGCCATGACCGAATCAACCCCGGCCAGCGTTACGCCGCGCAAAATGAAGGGCATCACCGTGGTGGGCAGATCCATTCCTTGGGCCAGGCCGCAGGCGGCCACTACGCCGCCGTAACGGGTTTGTGCCAACGCATTGGCCAGGGTGTGTGAACCCACCGCATCCACCACGCCGGCCCAGCGCTCTTTTTGGAAGGGTTTGCCGGGGGCGCTCAGGGTGGCCCGGTCGATGATGGCGGTGGCGCCCAGGGCTTTGAGGTAGGCCTCTTCACTCAACTTGCCCGTGGCAGCTACCACGTTGTAGCCCAGCTTGGCCAGCAAGGCGATGGCCACGCTGCCCACGCCACCGGTTGCGCCAGTTACCAGCACTTCACCGCTGGCTGGTTTGACGCCGTGGTCTTCCAGCGCCAAAACACACAACATGGCGGTGTAACCGGCGGTGCCGATGGCCATGGCTTGGCGTGCCGTTAGCGCGGCGGGCAGTTTGACCAGCCAGTCACCCATCAACCGCGCCCGCCCCGCCAGGCAGCCCCAGCAGGTTTCGCCCACGCCCCAGCCGTTGTGAATGAAGCTGTCGCCGGTTTTCCAGGCCGGGTGGTTCGACTGCAGCACAGTGCCCGCGCCATCAATGCCGGCCACCATGGGCCAGGTGCGTACCACCGGACTTTTATTGGTGATGGCCAAGCCGTCTTTGTAATTAAGGGTTGAATACGCCACCGAAACATCAACCTGGCCATCGGCCAAAGCCGGGAAGGCATCGTCGGCCAGGTTGGTCACTTCGGCTTTAAAACTGCCGGGTGCGTCGGTTTTGCTCAGTTGAAGGGCTTTAAACATGCTCATTCCTTTTCATTTAATTAATACAAATCAAAGACTTAAATACATTATCGAATTAACAACATGAACTAAGCCGTGGTTGACGTGAAGCCGAAAAACAGGTTATTCTCGCGTCATGTTCCGTTTTAACCGTGCCGAAAGTCGTGCCAATATAACCGCGAAGGCCCTGGCTGTTTTGGCATTGGGCTTGATGGCCGGTGCTGTTCAGGCTCAAAACACGTTACCCGGCGCGGACGATCTCGACAAATTCATCGCTGAAAAAGGCCTGTTTTCGCAAATTGGCGAAGTGGGCCAAAAAATGACCCACGGCGTCACCGAAAAAGCCTCTGAACT
>JANOVW010000616.1:0-2763 GCA_031417575.1 Rhodoferax sp.
CTTATTTCGGTTGGCATTTACTGCACCTGCGGCGGCTTCGCCAATCGGCACCATCAATGTCAAATCAACGACCAGCCCGACAAAACGTTCAAAATCCTGCAGACGTTTCAAGGGGCGATCAATACCCGGCGAGGACACCTCCAGCCGCTTGTATTCAGCACCATCCACCTCCAGCGCAAACTGCAACTGGCGGGTGACTTTTTCACAATCTTCCACCGTCAAAAACTGCTCGGGGGAACCGTGGCCCGCCCACGGGAGATCCATGGTGACGCGCAATAAACCACCGGCTGAGCGCTCAATTTCAACCAGGTCATACCCCAACCCGATGACGGTTTGCTCGACGATTTCTTGCACAGACACGTTTAACCCGCCTTCTTGCATTTCAGCACTACGTCTCAGCAATTCAAACACTGCAAAAACAAACGCCCAAAAAAAACGGGCGGAAGTGACTCGCCCGTTTGGTCGTGAAGCCTTCGATTGTAGCTTAAAAATCAAGGACTTGGGGTGAAACCCGCATTCAAAAATGGCTAATCAGGCTGTTTTGGGAGCCGCAGGATGATCCTTGGGCAGATCGGCTTCGAGCAAGGTACGCGTGTACTCATGCTGCGGTGCGGAAAAAATGCGGTGCATGGGGCCCGATTCAACGATCTGGGCATCGCGCATCACGATGACGTGGTGGGCCATGGCGCGGATCACCGCTACGTCGTGGGTGATGAGCAGGTAACTCAGGCCTTTTTCGCGTTGCAGGGTTTGCAGCAGTTCGAGGACCTGTTTTTGAATCGTCACATCCAACGCGCTGGTGGGCTCATCCAGCACCAACAAACGCGGTTGAACTATGAGGGCGCGGGCAATGGCCAAACGCTGGCGCTGACCACCTGAAAACTCATGCGGATACCGCTGCAACAGGTTGGGAAATTGCGCTTCTTGCAGGCCCACCTCTTGCAGGGCCTGGATGACCTGCGATTGCCTTTGTTGCTGGGTAAGCCTGGGCTGATGAACCAGCAGGCCCTCGCCCACTATTTCTTCAATTGTCAAGCGCGGCGAGAGCGAGGAAAACGGGTCTTGAAACACCACCTGCATGGTTTTGCGCAGCAATAGCGGGTTGGCCGTTTGCCCCCATGTTTGGCCGTCCACAGCCAACTCGCCGCTGAAGGGCAGAAGGCCCAGTGCCGCCAGGGCCAGTGTCGATTTACCCGAACCCGACTCACCAATGACGCCCAGGGTTTGGCCGGGCAAGATGTCGAAGTCAACCCCCTGCACGGCGACAAATTCGCCCTTTTTGAACCAGCCTTGAATGCCGGGAATGGGCACCGGGTAAGTAACCTTGAGCGCCGCAGCCTGCAAAATGGCGCGTGATGACGGCGACCCCTGCACCTCTTCGGCCGCCTCCACCACATGGCGCACCGGCACGCTGTCGATCAGCTTCCGGGTATAGGCGTGTTGCGGGGCGGCAAACACCTGCGCCACCGGGCCTTGCTCGACGATGTGGCCGTTTTCCATGATGATGACCCGGTCTGCAAAACGTCGCACCAAATTCAAATCATGGGTGATCAACATCACAGCCATGCCGTTGTCACGTTGCAAATCAGCAATCAGTTCCAGAATCTGGCCACGCACGGTGACATCCAGCGCTGTGGTGGGCTCGTCGGCGAGCAACAATTGAGGGGCACAAGCCAGCGCCATGGCGATCATGGCGCGTTGGCGCTGACCACCGCTCAACTGATGGGGGTATGAATCTGCCCGGCGTTCTGCATCAATAATGCCTGTTTTTGCTATTAGCTGAATAGCTAGTTGTGCACTTTGCTTCTGAACAATACCCATTTTTAACTGAATGACTTCAGCGATTTGCTGTTTTATGGTCATCAACGGGTTCAGGGCGGTCATGGGCTCCTGAAAAATCATCGCGATGTCGCGCCCCCGAATACCGCGCATCTCCTGAATCGGTAACTGCAGCAAATCAGCGGCGGGTTGGTCTTTGGCGCTGTGGAACATGATCTGGCCTTGAAGCGTTGCGTCTTGCAGCAAGCGCAGAATGCTCAACGCAGTAACCGTTTTGCCCGAGCCCGACTCCCCGACCACGGCCAGTTTTTCGCCACGCTCCATGGCGAAATCGATGCTGTGCACCACCTCATGGCCGCCAAACGCCACCCGTAAGTTTTTAACCGTTAATAGCGGCGTGAGCGGCGACGGGCCGCCCCTAGCCGTGAGGGCCCCCCCGGGGGGCAGCGAACCACGTGAAACGGGGAGCGTGGGGGCTACTTTCATTTATCTTGCTTTCGCGGGTCTAGCGCATCGCGCAGTGCGTCACCCATGAACGTCAGCAGCAACAGCGTCACCACCAACACCGCGAAGGTCGATAACGAAATCCACCAGGCGTCGATGCTGTTTTTACCTTGCGACAGCAGTTCGCCCAATGAAGGGGTACCCGGTGGCACGCCCAGGCCCAGAAAATCGAGCGAGGTCAGGGCCAAAATCGCGCCACTCATGCGAAACGGCAAAAAGGTGACGACTGGCGTCAGGCTGTTGGGCAAGATGTGCCGCCAGATGATCTGCCAGTTGCTCACACCCAGTGCCCGCGCGGCGCGCACGTAATCGAGCTGGCGATTGCGGAAGAACTCGGCCCGTACGTAATCGGACAAACCCATCCAGCCAAACAGGCTGAGCAAGATCAGCAGCAGGCTGATGGAAGGCGCAAACACGGCGCTGAAAATGATCAGCAAATACAGCTCGGGCATGGAACCCCATATCTCGATGAAACGCTGG
>JANOVW010000617.1:0-7573 GCA_031417575.1 Rhodoferax sp.
TTGCCAAGTTGGTCCACCATGCATTTAATACTTGAAATTAAATAAATATTAAAAAGTTTTAAAAAAAATGGATATTTACTACATAAAATAATGAACTATATGGTAAAAAATAATAGTAATTTTGTTATAAATATATTTATAAATATTTAATATTTATAAATAAATTAATAAATAAAATACAAAAACAAGTACACCAAGTACCACCCTTTGAGCGAGATAAATCGCCGAAAATGCCAGAAGGAGAATTTTCATGGTACTTCCATTACCTGCAGCGGACTTCGAACTTTTGTTCGAATCGGCCCCCATTTCACTTTGGCTGGAAGACTACAGTGCCTTGAAGTTGTTGTTTGACGAATGGCGCGCCCAAGGTGTTGAAGATCTTGCCGCACACCTGGCCCAGGCCCCCGATTTGCTGACACGTTGTGCGGCCAGTTACCGGGTCATCCGAGTCAACCGCAAAACACTGGCCCTGATGGGGGCGGGTAGCCAATCCGAGTTGCTGCAGCGCCTGCCTGAAGTTTTCCGGGGCGACATGCACCAAAACATGGTTCCGGAGCTGTTGGCGTTGTGGTCCGGGCAGCTCAATGTGGCCAATCGGTCGATCAATTTCAGCCTGGACGGGCGGCGCATTGACGTGCAGGTTCACGTTGCCATATTGCCAGGTTATGAAACCACTTGGGAGCGGGTGATGGTGTCGTTGGAGGACATCAGTTCAGAGGTGGCAGCCCAGACAGAGCTGGCCCAAAGTGAGCGGTATGCCCGCAGCCTGTTTGACGATTCACCGGTTTCCTTGTGGGTTGAAGACTTCAGCGGTGTCAAGGGGCTGCTGGATGAAGCCCGGGGCATGGGCATCGAAGATTTCCGCACCTTCATCAACGTACACGCTGAATTTGTTGACCGCTGCATGGAAGAAATCAAGGTGCTGGACGTCAACCGCCAAACCTTGTCGATGTTTGGGGCCCGCAACAAAGATGAGTTGCTCGGGCAATTGGCGCGCGTCTTTCGCGATGAAATGCGCACTTCATTTGCCGAACAAATGCTGGACTTGTGGAACGGCAAACTGGTGCAAATGCGCGAAGTAGTGAATTATTCGCTCACCGGAGAGGCCATCAACATACACCTGCAGTTTTCAGTGATGCGTGGACATGAGGCCGACTGGGAACGGGTGCTGGTTTCCCTGGTCGATATCACCGCCCGCAAAAAGGCCGAGGCTTACCTTGAATATCTGGGAAAACATGATTCGCTGACCCGCCTGCGCAACCGGGCTTTTTACGTCGAAGAACTTAACCGCTTGACCCGCAAGGGGCCGTGGCCCCTGAGTATTTTGGCCTTTGACCTGAATGGCCTGAAGGGGGTGAATGATTCAGAAGGGCATGCGGCGGGCGACAGCCTGTTGCGGCGCACCGGCGAAGTGCTCACCAATGCCACGCAAGGCCACCCGTGTTGCGTGGCGCGGGTTGGCGGAGACGAATTTGCCGTGTTGATGCCGGGGTGTGACGAGCGGCTGGCGGCAAACCTCATGGCCCGGGTGGAATCGGTGATAAAACTGAACAACCAGTTTTATCCGGGGCGTCACCTCAGCCTGGCGATTGGCCATGCCACATGCCTGAGTCCAGCTGATGTCGAGGGCGCCCTGCATCGCGCCGACCGTGCCATGTTTCAAGCCAAGGAGAAGTTTTACAAAACCAGCCAAATTGACCGGCGCCACACCTGATGGGTTGGCTGCAGCAGTCGTGCCCAAAACGCCTGGGAATCAGGATTTGATCGTTGATTCGATCACCGCACGGTGAATGACCACCGGTTGCTCGCCGCGATGAAACGCCAGTTTGCGGTCACGCAGAGCCGCGTCAAAGGCGGTGACGCGCTCAAACCGGCGCAGGTGTTCAGTCCACGAGGCATCGGTAATCTGCTCCACAAAACGCCCTGGCACGCCGACATCGCGCAGCAATTCCCAATGCAATGCGCCATGGCGCAGGCGGCTGCTGCGGCTTTGCTGCATCAGGGCGCGAAATTCTGTGGCCTGCGCCGGGTCTATCAGGTATTCAATGGTGGTCAACACCTGCCCGCTTTGTGGCGGCAAGTCAGCTACCGGTACACGGAACTGGTCTGAGGGGGTCAGGTCTTCCTCAACACGGTGGTCTTTCATCAGCCAGATGGCCAGCAGCATGCTGACATAGCCGGTAACCGCTGCGACGCAAATGCTGATTTGCACATTTGCCACCGTCGCCACCTGGCCCCAAACGGCAGCACCCAACGCACTGGAACCCATGATGGCCATTTGGTACATCGACATGCAACGCGCCCGCACCCAGTCGGGCAAGCCCATCTGCAGTGACACGCTGAGTGCATTGGCTGTGGTGATCCAGGCCACGCCCACCGCCACCATCACCGGGGCAGCCAGCCAGGCATGGGGCGCAAAGGCCATCACCACCATGGCCACCGATTGCAGCAAGGCACTGCGGGCCACCAGGCCATCGCGTGACCACATTTGCCGCAGGCGCGGCATGTACAGGGCCGCCCCAATCGCACCGGCACCCATGGCAGCCAGCAGCAGGGTGTAGGTGCCGGCATCGCCGCCATGCAGCCCGCGTGCGACCAGCGGCAACAAAGCCAACAAAGCGGTGCTGTGGAAGAAAAACAGTGAAATGCGGACCAGCACACCTTTGAGCTGGCTCGATTGCCCGGCAAACTGCAGGCCCACACGAATGGCGCTGAGCAGCTTTTCTGGCCCCAGGGGTGGCGGTTGCACGGTGCGTTGCCAGCGCGAGATAACCCAGGCGGCCATTAGCGACAACACCGCGTTGAGCAAAAACACATACGCGCTACCGAGGCTGGCGATCAACGCACCGGCTACCAGCGGCCCGGCAATGCGCGACGCGTTCATGGCGATGCCATTGAGCGCCAGGGCGGCTGGCAGGGTTGTGCGTTCGACCAGTTCGGGCACGATGGCTGAATACACCGGCCAGCGCAGCGCCAGCCCAATGCCGTTGGCAAAAGTAAGTGCCAACAGCAGGCCCGGTGTGATGACGCCCGTGAACACCGTCACACTGAGTATTACCGCTACCAGCGCCACCCAAACCTGAGTGGCCAGGAAGAAACGTTTGCGATCCAGGATATCGGCCAAAGCGCCGCTGGGCAGGCCGAGCATAAATACGGGCAGGGTGGAGGCAGTGGCCACCAGCGCCACCCAAATGGGCGTGGTGGTCAATGAAGTCATCATCCAGGCGGCAGCCACATCGTTCATCCACAGGCAGACATTGGCCGTCAGCCAGGTGAACCACAACATGCGAAACGCGGGAACCCGCAACGGTGCCAGCGCTGCCGAAAGTGCAGGTGCTGCAGGGATTTCTTGCGGCGGCTTGGGGGTTGGACTGGGCATTGCGGCTGGCCGGTTCCGGTGTTAAATCGATGGCACGCAATGCACGTTGATCTTCATCACTTGCACGTCAAGGGCACCAAAACTACGCAAAAAACCCAGAATACTGAGAACCTGAAACCAAGTTCACATCAGCAGGTGCTCGCCGGCGTTGTCACCGCCCAGGGTGACGTAATTCACCTTGCGGATATCCATCAGCTTTTTGCCACCCGAATAACTGATAGAGCTTTGGACGTCTTGCTCCATCTCCACCAGGGTGTCGGCCAGTTTGCCCTTGATTTCTTCCAGAATTCGTTTGCCTTCCACGTGTTTGTATTCGCCCTTGTTGAAGTCGCTGGCCGAGCCGTAATACTCTTTGTACAACTTGCCGTCTACCTCGACCGTGGCACCAGGCGATTCTTCATGGCCCGCAAACAACGAGCCAATCATCACCATGGTGGCACCAAAGCGTATTGATTTGGCAATGTCACCGTGTTCACGTATGCCGCCATCGGCAATGATGGGCTTGGTGGCCACCCGGGCGCACCACTTCACGGCCGACAATTGCCAGCCACCCGTACCAAACCCGGTTTTCAGTTTGGTAATGCACACCTTGCCAGGGCCAATACCCACTTTGGTGGCATCGGCACCCCAGTTTTCCAGGTCAATCACGCCTTCAGGTGTGCCCACATTGCCCGCAATGACGAAAGCCTGGGGCATCTTCTCCTTCAGGTAGGTAATCATGTTGCGCACGCTGTCAGCGTGGCCGTGCGCAATGTCGATGGTGATGTAGTCAGGCGTGAGGCCTTCTGCCAGCATGCGGTCCACGATGTCGTAGTCGGGCTTTTTGACACCCAGTGAAATCGAGGCGAACAGGCCCTTGGTCTTCATGTTGCGGGTGAACACGAGGTTGTCAAGGTCAAACCGGTGCATCACATAAAAGTAACCGTTTTGTGCCAGCCATTCGCAGATTGGCTCATCCACCACGGTTTTCATGTTGGCGGGCACCACCGGCAGCCTGAATTTGCGGCCCCCAAGCTCCACCCCGGCATCGCACTCCGAGCGGCTCTCTACCCGGCACTTGCGCGGCAGCAGAAGAATGTTGTCGTAGTCAAAAATTTCCATGGCAGCGCTTCCAGCAATAGGTCAAAAATGGCCAAAAAAAACCGGGCCACAAAGAGAGGGACCCGGTGCTTGATTCTACGCCGACTGGTTATTCCGTTTTCAACCCACGGCGCCCGTTCCTATGGCTGACACCCATCAGGGCCGACACCTGCTGACGGCGCTGGCAACCAAACGCCCCGTGGCATCTTCAACCCACCCGACGACGTTGATGCGGTCTGGGTTGCTGCCAGGTGGCAGGCTCATGGGGCGCGACTCAAAATGGCGTCGGCCGGGCTCTCCCAGCGCCTCGGTGGCGATTTGGGTAGCGGTTTGGGCAGTGGCTTGGCGCGGTGGTTTCCAGGTGGTAACCAGGCTGTTGCGTACCAAGGCACGGGGCACTGGGCTTCCCTCCGAGCCGACCGGAATGTCTTCTGCCAACACCAGCCAGGCCGTCAGCGGGTAGTGCAGGCGAGCAGGGGGCCTTGGGGGAGACGGCGAAAACCGCATTTCGATCGACGCGCCCACATAGCCGTTCAGCGCCACGCCTCTGGCAACACGCAGTGGCTCAAAAGCCGGATCGGCGCTGGATCCTCGCGCTATCCGGACGGCTGAAACCGACTGGCGCGAAAACACTGTGGACGGGCTGGCTTGCTTCAGCGCCGCCAGGCGCAGCACGGCATCTCGGACGGCAACAGCAGAAAGGGGTGCATCGTCACCTTGGCGCCCCGGAATGACCCAGTCAATGGCGGTTTCGCCGGGTTTGGCGGAAGGGGTGGCCGGGTCGCGCCAGCAGGTGTCGCAATCCGCGCTGACAAAGCGCTCCAGGAGGACGCGCGGTGTTGGCTCGCCATCACTGGAGCAAGAGGATTGCGCCATTGCCGGGCCGCTCCCGAGGGCAAATAGGGGCAAAACAGCCCCCATTGCCAACCGGAGCCATCGCGCGTCCTTGATCCATATTGTGTTCAACGCAGTTCCTACAATGCAGTGATGTTTTCAGATGTTCCTACCAGCGCCGCGAATCCGCAGGCGGCCTTGCACGCTTTGGCGGCCACGCCTTCAACAGTCGTGTCAAATTCGCCACTCTTACACAACCTAAACCCCGAACAACGCGCGGCGGTGGTGCTGCCCGATGAACATGCGCTCATTTTGGCAGGCGCGGGTTCTGGCAAAACCCGGGTGTTGACAACCCGCATCGCCTGGTTGCTGCAAAACGGGGCGGTGTCGCCGGGTGGCGTGTTGGCGGTTACTTTTACCAACAAAGCCGCCAAGGAGATGATGACACGGCTCACCGCGATGTTGCCGGTGAACGCGCGCGGCATGTGGATCGGCACGTTCCATGGGTTGTGTAACCGGTTTTTGCGGGCGCATTACAAAATGGCCAACTTGCCCCAGGCTTTTCAGATTCTGGATACGCAGGATCAATTGAGCGCCATCAAGCGGCTTTACAAGCAATTTGGCATTGACGACGAGCGTTACCCACCCAAAAAAACCCAGTGGTTCATTGGTGGTTGCAAAGAAGATGGCCTGCGGCCCGATGCAGTAGAGGCCAACGATTCGGAAACCCGCAAAAAAGTCGAGATTTACCAGCTTTATGAAGAGCAGTGCCAAAAAGAAGGCGTGGTCGATTTTGGCGAACTGATGCTGCGCAGCTTCGAGTTGCTGCGCGACAACCCGCACATCCGCGAGCACTACCAGCGGCGTTTTCGCTACATCCTGATTGACGAATTTCAGGACACCAACAAACTGCAATATGCCTGGATCAAGATGCTGTCTGGCGGTGGCGATGCGGCCGAACCGGGTTACGCGAAGCAAGGCGGTTGCGTGATGGCTGTGGGTGATGACGACCAGAGCATTTACGCCTTTCGTGGTGCACGGGTTGGCAACATGGCTGATTTTGTGACGGAATTCAAGGTTCAGCACCAGATCAAGCTCGAGCAAAACTACCGCAGCGGCAGCAATATTCTGGACAGTGCCAACGCCCTCATCAGCCACAACCAGCGCCGCCTGGGCAAAAACCTGCGCACCGATCAGGGCGCAGGCGAGCCCGTGCGGGTGCTGGAATCGCCCAGTGATTTCGCGGAAGCGCAGTGGATGGTGGATGAAATCAAGCAATTGGTGCGGGAGGATGTGCCCCGAAGCGAAATTGCCGTTCTCTATCGCTCCAACGCGCAGAGCCGGGTGATTGAAACGGCGCTGTTCAACGCCGCCATGCCTTACAAGGTTTATGGCGGTTTGCGGTTTTTTGAACGCGCCGAAATCAAACATGCCTTGGCCTACCTGCGCATTCTGGAAAATCCGAACGACGACACCAGCTTCATGCGCATCGTCAACTTTCCGCCGCGCGGCATTGGTGCCCGCTCGCTGGAGCAATTGCAGGACGTGGCCAAGGCGCAGGGCGGCTCATTGCACCATGCGGTCACCGCGCTCAAGGGCAAAGCGGGTGCCAACATGGGTGCTTTTGTAGCCAAACTGGACGTGATGCGGGAGCAAACGCAAAATTTGAGCCTGCGCGAAATCATCGAGCTGGTGCTGACGCACAGCGGCCTGGTTGAACATTACCGCGCAGACCGCGAAGGCGCTGACCGGGTGGAAAACCTGGAAGAACTGGTCAATGCTGCCGAAAGTTTTGTAACCCAAGAGGGTTTTGGGCGCGAGGCGGTTGCGCTGCCGGTAGATGAACTGGCAACCCAGGCGACCAATGCGAACTTGCCCACCCTGAAGGCGGACACCTTTGAAGCCGCGCCAGATGCTGAAACCGGCGAAACCCAGAGCCCCTTGGTCGCTTTTTTAACCCACGCGGCGCTGGAGTCGGGCGACAACCAGGCGCAAGCCGGGCAAGATGCGGTGCAACTGATGACGGTGCATGCCAGCAAAGGGCTGGAATTTGACTGCGTGTTTATTGGTGGGCTGGAAGAAGGCCTGTTCCCCCACGAAAATTCCATGAGCAGCCATGATGGGCTGGAGGAAGAGCGGCGTCTGATGTACGTGGCCATCACCCGGGCCCGCAAACGCCTGTACCTCAGTCATTCGCAAACCCGCATGTTGCATGGGCAAACCCGGTACAACCTGCGCAGCCGCTTTTTCGATGAGCTGCCCGAAAACGCCTTGAAATGG
>JANOVW010000618.1:0-1795 GCA_031417575.1 Rhodoferax sp.
GTTATCGCCTGCGGCCGCTGGATCGCCTATGTTTGAAGGCTGTGCCTACCTGTCAACGCAACCGGAGTTCACCATGCAACGTCGCGATATCTTATTTTCGGGTTTCACCCTCGCCACCGCGGCCTGGCCGCTCGCCAGCATGGCGCACCACGGCTGGAGTTCATTTGACCAAGGCCGCCCGATTTACCTGGAAGGCAAAGTCGTCAAATCCAAATGGAGCAACCCCCATGCCGAGCTGGTGCTAGAGGTGCCTGCGCAACTCAAGCTGCCCGGTGATTTGGCGGGCCGCGCGGTGCCCGCCCAAACCGCCCCGGTCGATGGCCCGGCTTTGCTCGCCAAAGCCGTTTTGCCCAAACGCAAAGACCGCCGCTGGGAGATCGAGTTGGCCCCCATCACCCGCATGGAGGCCTGGAAAGTTGCCGAGATCAAGGTCGGCGCGCAAGTGGCCGTGGTCGGCTTTACGCTGACCGACGAAAAGGGCGAGGCGGTGTTGCGGGTTGAATATCTGTTTGCCGACGGCAAGACCTACGCTTTGCGGTCCGGGCCGGCCTGATAGACCCTGCGTGCCGTAACGGCTGCGCCACTTTGCGTTTGCAGCCTTGGTTGTGCGTTTTCACTGAAAGGACTTTTCCGATGCGACTTCTGCTGGCGATGATGAAACACGAGACCAACACGTTTTCTCCGGTTGTGACCGACCTGGCGCGTTTCACGCGTGCAGGTGGCGCGGAACTCGCGTCAGGGGCTGAGGCCTTGGCGGCTTATCGCCACACCGGTTCAGCACTTGGGGCCTTTATAGATATTGCAGAGCGCGAGGCGGCGCAATTTGACATCGCGGTCGCGGCTGATGCCTGGCCCAGCGGGCCGGTGGAAGATGCCGCCTACGAAGCCATTACCGAATGCATATTGGCAGCAGTGCGCCGGGGTGGCTACGATGGCATCTTGCTCGATTTACACGGGGCCATGGTTACGCGCAGCTTTGAAGACGGCGAAGGTAACTTACTCAAGCGCATACGCGAGCTGGACCCGCACATACCCATCGCGGTGGCCTATGACATGCATGCCAACGTTTACGCCGACATGGTGGAATTGGCCAGCGTTGTCGCCGGCTACCAAACCTACCCTCATGTGGACATGTATGAAACGGGCCTGCGCGCTGGCAATGCGCTCATCCGCTTGTTAAAAGGGGGGGTCAAACCCACCACAGCGTGGGGCAATGTGCCCATGCTGCCCCATGTGATGCGCCAGGGCAGTGCCGATGAGCCCAATCGTTCACTACAGGCCCGTGCCATGGCCATGGAAACGGAAGGCGCTTTGTGCGCCAGTCTGTTCGTGGGGTTTCCACACGCCGACATTCATAACGCCGGTTTGAGTGTGGTGGTAACCACTGACAACGATTTGGTCCTGGCGCAAACGTTGCGCGATGAGTTGCTGGCGATGGCCTGGGCCGCCCGGGCACAGTTTGTTTATCAGCTGGAGCCGCTGCAGTCCTCCGTAGCCCGGGCCAAAGCAATGGCCGCCACGGTCGAACCGGGTCCGATATTTCTGCTGGATCACTACGACAACGCCGCATCGGGCGGGCCGATGGATACCACCGAAGTGCTGGCTGAAATCGTCAGGCAAGAGTTGGAAGATGTCGTTGCTTTCGGCATTTTTGATCCCCAGGCCGTGCAACTGGCGATTGCGGCAGGCGTTGGCGCCACGGTTACTTTGGCAGTGGGTGGCAAACATGCCATGCCGCTGTCGCCTGTGCAAAGCCAGCCTCTCACCTTGACAGGTCGCGTCAAGACGATTTTTG
>JANOVW010000619.1:0-1701 GCA_031417575.1 Rhodoferax sp.
CTTGCAGCAAACTGGCCCCGGCATGTTTCACCACATTGGTCGTGGCTTCCTGCAAAATCCGCATGAATTGCAAGGTTGTGTCGCTACCCAGCTCAACCGCCTCCAGCGCCGGGTCCAGCTGCCATTCCAGCGCGATGCCAACCGCCAGCAGGCGGTCTTCCCAACGATTGCGCCAGGCGAGCAGGGCTCCGTGCAGGCTGCGGCCCAGGCCGTCGTGCATTTCGCGGTTCAGGCGTTCGCGTTCTTGCGTGCGGGCCTGTCGCCGCTCGGTTTGCAATTCGGCTTCACGCACGGCGGCGTAGCTGGTTTGTAACGCTGCATTTTTTCAGCCACCCGCTGCTCCAGTTCTGAATTGGTGTTTTCGGCCCGGCCCAACGCCGCAACCACGCGCGCGTCGCTGAGCTCGCTGTCGGCGTTGTTTTGCAGCGCGGCGGCCGCCGCAACCACGCGCGCGTCGCTGAGCACCGCCATGGCGACCACCAAGCCGGTGAAGCCCCAAAACGCCACGGCTGGGCAGGCGTTCCAGCAGACGGTCAGTCCAGCCGGTGGTGGGCAACCAGGGGTCGAGGTAGATGCGCCGGGTACCCGTTGCGTCAGTGATGTGGGCATAGGAGCGATACGGCGCGCCTATGCGGTACACATACAAGGCCGCCGGTGCAGCGGCGCAGGCAGAAGTGTCTATCCAGTAACGCAATTGCGCGTCATCCGCGGCACTGCTGCGCTTTGCTTGCTGAACCAGAGCCGGCTCGGTGCAGCCAGCCCAGCTCCAGTTGGCCATGACCAAAAGCCCGATTGCCAGCCCCCACCCTGCTGCCTTTTTTAAAGTGGCCAGCCAAACCATGTCCGGGTGCCTTGAGCTGTCAGGCGAACCGTGACCCGTGATGTTGCGCAGTGCCCGGCTTCACCAGCTGAAAATTTTGCCTGGGTTCATGATGTTTTTCGGGTCCAGCGCGTGTTTGATGGTGCGCATCATGTTCACCGCGCCCGCGCCGGTCTCGGTCACCAAAAAATCCATTTTGTGCAGGCCCACGCCGTGTTCACCGGTGCAGGTGCCTTCCAGCCGCAAGGCGCGGTTGACCAGCGCCACGTTGAGTTTTTCAGCCGTAACCCGTTCTTCGGGCAGGTTTGGATCCAGGATATAGCCAAAGTGGAAGTTTCCATCACCCACGTGGCCCACCAAAAAGTAGGGGATGCCACTGGCATCGGCTTCGGCAACGGAATCCAGCAGGCAATCGGCCAGCCGCGAGATGGGCACGCAGGTGTCGGTCGAGATGATTTTGCAGCCTGGGCGGCTTTGTACCCCGGCAAAATAGACGTTGTGCCGCGCCGTCCACAAACGCGTGCGCTCTTCGGGTGTGGTGGCCCATTCAAACGCCTTGCCACCCAGCTCGCTGGCCAATTCCTGTACCAGCTCGGCCTGCTCCTTCACGCTGTTGGGTGAGCCGTGAAACTCCATCAGCAGCATGGGCTCTTCACGCAGGCCGAGTTTGGCGTAGGTGTTGACCATGCGCACGGTGTTGATGTCCAGCAGCTCCACGCGTGCAATCGGAATACCCATCTGGATGATTTGGATCGTGGTGCGCACGGCGGCTTCGATACTCGGGAAGGAGCAAATCGCCGCCGAGATGGCTTCAGGCAATGGGTACAGCCGCAGGGTGATTTCGGTGATGACACCCAGCGTGCCTTCACTGCCGACCATGA
>JANOVW010000620.1:0-5115 GCA_031417575.1 Rhodoferax sp.
TCCATTCCAGCCAGCCGCGCGGAAACCCGCCCACCTGGTAACCACCGGCACCCAGATCCCATGGCTCGGCGATCATCTTCACCTGCGCCAACACCGGGTCTTGCCCCACGGCCGTAAAAAATGCAGCTTTCGCGCTGAACCCGTGTTCGCCACGGCCCAACACCGGGGCCAGGTCAAACCGGAACCCATCCACATGCATGGCCTGCACCCAATAACGCAGGCTGTCCAACACCAGCCGCAACACGGGTGGCTGACGAATGTCGAGCGTGTTGCCGCAGCCGCTGATGTTTTCATAAGTGGCGGGGTTTGCCTCTGCCAGGCGGTAATAGCTGGCGTTGTCCAGCCCCCGAAAACTCAAGGTGGGGCCCGCCTCATCCGATTCAGCGGTGTGGTTGAACACCACATCCAGAATCACCTCCATACCGGCCTGGTGCAGTGATCGCACCATGGCCCGAAATTCATCAGCCGGTGTTGGTGTGCCAGGCATCGTGGGCGTTGATGCGCTCACCGATGTGGCCAGCCGCGGGTCTGCACAAAAGAAACCCAGTGTGTTGTAGCCCCAGTAATTCGTCAGCCCCAGCGATTGCAGGCGCTCTTCGGCCACTGGGAAATGCACCGGCATCAGACTGACAGCGGTGATGCCCAGCCGTTTCAGGTGCGCAATGCTGGCCGGGTGCGCCAAACCGGCAAAGGTGCCCTGCACGGCCTCAGGCACCTGTGGGTTGCACTTTGAAAACCCCTTGACATGCAGCTCATACAACACCGTATCAGCCAACGGAATTCGCGGTGGCGAGTCGCCTTGCCAATCAAAACTGTCTGTAGCAACGCGGCTCTTCAGCGCCCAGATCGCGTTGTCACGCATGTCTGCCTGCGAGGGGAGTTGGCGGTTGTGCCCAAAGTGTTCGCCGCGCCATGCGAAGTGACCCACGATGTCTTGGGCGTAGGGGTCCAGCAATAGCTTGGCTCCATTAAACCGTTGGCCCTCTTGGGGCGCCCAACGGCCATACGCCCGAAAGCCATAAATCAGCCCAGCACCCGCACCCGGCAAAAAACCATGCCAAACATCGCCGGTTCGGGCGGGCAACCGATAACGCGCCGTTTCTTGCTGGCCGGTTTCGTCGAAAAGGCAGAGATCCAAAGCGTCAGCGTGGGCAGAAAAAACCGCAAAATTAACGCCACTGGCGTCAGCCTGCGCACCCATTGGCCAAGCTTGGCCCGTTTGCAACCCGGGCACTTGGGGCATTTGAATCGTCACGCGGTCCATTCAAGCATCACCGTGGCCAGGGGCGGCAGATCGAGCAAGATGGAGTGCACCCGCCCATGGCAGGCGATCGGCTGCGCGGTTGATGTGCCCAAGGGTGTGCCCATGTTGGAGCCGCCATAGTGGGCTGAATCGGTATTGAGCCGTTCCCGGTAGACGCCGGGTTGCGGCACGCCCAACCGGTAACCCTGCTGGAGCGTGGGCGTGAAATTGCACACCACCACCACAAACCCAGCCGCTTGCTCACCCCGTCGGACGAAGCTGATGACCGAACGCCGGGCATCGGTGTGGTCAATCCATTCAAACCCCGCCGGAACAAAATCCAGCGTGTGCAAGGCCGGCGTCGCGCGGTAGAAGTGATTCAGGTCTCGAACCAGAAGCTGCATACCGCTGTGCAAATGGCTTTGGGCCCCGCTTTCCAGCAGATGCCAATCCAGGCTTTGGTCGTGGTTCCATTCGCGTACCTGGGCAAATTCGCAACCCATGAACAGCAATTTTTTGCCTGGGTGCCCAAACATGAAGCCCAGATAAGCCCGCAAATTGGCGAACTTCTGCCAAGTGTCACCCGGCATTTTGTTCAGCAGCGAACCCTTGCCGTGAACCACTTCGTCGTGCGAAATGGGCAATACAAAGTTTTCATTGAAGGCATAGACCAGGCCAAAGCTCATCTCGCCGTGGTGGTGTTGGCGGTGCACCGGGTCGCGCGCCATGTAGGCCAGGGTGTCGTGCATCCAGCCCAGGTTCCACTTGTAGTGAAAACCCAGCCCGCCCGCATAGGTAGGCCGCGAAACTGCCGGAAACGCGGTGGATTCTTCTGCCAGTGTCACGGCCTGGGGCCGCTGCGCTGCCACCACCTCATTCATGCGCTCCAGGAAGGAAATAGTTTCCAGGTTTTCGCGCCCTCCGTGCACATTGGGAATCCATTCACCGGCTTTGCGGCTGTAATCGCGATACAGCATGGAGGCCACGGCATCTACCCGCAGCCCATCCACGCCAAACCGCTCCAGCCAGTACAAGGCATTGCCGATCAGGAAGTTACGCACCTCGGTGCGGCCCAGGTTGTAAATGAGCGTATTCCAGTCGTTGTGAAACCCTTCACGCGGGTCGGCGTATTCGTAAAGATGACTGCCGTCAAATTGGGCCAGGCCATGCGCATCGGTGGGGAAGTGGGCGGGCACCCAATCCAGAAACAGGCCCAGACCTGCTGCATGGCAACCCGCCACAAACCGGGCAAAACCATGGGCATCTCCAAAGCGCGAAGTGGGTGCGTACAGGCCGATGGGCTGGTAACCCCAAGAACCATCAAACGGGTGTTCGCTGATGGGCAGCAGCTCCAGATGCGTAAAACCCATGTTTTGAGCATAAGGGATGAGCGTTTCGGCCAGTTCGTCCCAAGAGAGCCAGCGGCCCGCGCCCGCGTTGGAGCCATCCGCCACGCGCCGCCATGAACCCAGATGCACCTCGTAAATACTCATCGGCGCATTCAGTGCGTTGGCCTGGCGCCGCGCATCTGAAGGTGCAATGACGGGGGGGATTTCCGCGACCACGCTGGCCGTAGCGGGCCGCAACTCTGATCGCAGGGCATAGGGGTCAGCGCGGGGCGGCAGCAGCGTGCCATCTGCTGCGCGCAATTCAAACTTGTACAGTGCCCCAGCCTGCACATCCGGCAAAAAAAGCTCCCACACGCCACACTCACGACGCAAACGCATCGGATGGCGGCGGCCATCCCACTGGTTGAAATCACCCACCACACTGACGCGGGATGCATTGGGTGCCCAAACGGCAAATCGTGTGCCCTGCACGCTGCCGATGACACCGCGGGAGGCACCCAGCACCTCGTAGGGCCGCAGGTGCGTGCCTTCACCCAGCAGCCAAATGTCCGGGTCACTGAGCATCGGCCCGAAGCGGTAGGGGTCTTCCAGAACAGATTCGACGCCATCGCTCCACCGCACGTGCAAGCGATAGGGGAAATCAAGCTTGGCGGCAAGCGCCCGTTCAAAAAACCCATCCGGGTGGCGCTGTGCCAAAGTGGCCAATACACGACTTGTTACGGCGTCTATCACCAGCACTTGCTGGGCGCTGGGCAGGAAGGCGCGAACCGACAAACGGCCGTTGGTCAGACGATGCGGCCCCAGCACTGCAAACGGGTCGCCATGGGTGCCGGCGCAGATCCGAGCGACATCTTCAGGGTTCAGCATGTCGCCCCGCCCTGCAGGGGCGGACGGTTCGGCCCAAGCCCCCATCTGTCCAAACCTGCCTGCGAGCCTTTGCACATGTCACACGGCATGGGTGGGCAGGCCCCAGATTTCCTGCGCGTAGGCGCGGATGGTGCGATCGGATGAAAACGTGCCCATACCCGCGACATTGGCAATGGCGCGTTCGCACCATTGAACGGGCTTACGGTACAAATCGTCCACCCTCGCCTGCGTCGCAACGTAAGCGGCGTAATCGGCCAGCAAGAGGTAATGGTCACCGCCCCATAACAAAGAATCCATCAGGGGCCCATAACGCCCCGGCTCATCGGGTGAAAACTGGCCGCTGGCTACGGCCTCGATAACCGCTGCCAGCGCGGCATTGTTGTCACGGTAACGCAGGGGCTGGTAACCGGCGTGGCGCAAGGCCTGAACTTCGGGTGTCTTGAGACCAAAAATAAAGATGTTGTCGTCGCCCACACTTTGGCGGATTTCAATGTTGGCACCGTCATCTGTGCCAATGGTGAGTGCGCCATTAAGCGCCAATTTCATGTTGCCGGTGCCCGAAGCTTCGGTGCCGGCAGTGGATATTTGTTCTGACAAATCAGCCGCTGGCATGATGATTTCAGCCACCGAAACGCCGTAATTCGGGATGAAGACGACCTTGAGCAGGTCACCCACCCGTGCATCGTTGTTCACCACAGTGCCGACATCATGAATCAGGCGGACGATGGATTTGGCAGAGTGGTAACTGGATGCCGCCTTGCCCGCAAAAATCACCGTTCGGGGTACCCACGCCGCCTGCGGGTCAGCCAAAATAGCCTGGTAGCGGGTGATGACATGCAACACATTCAGTAACTGGCGCTTGTATTCATGAATACGTTTGACCTGCACATCGAACAAACTGTCGGGGTTGACGGCAATGCCGGTGGTACGCAGGATGCAAGCAGCCAGGCGCGCCTTGTTGCCACGTTTGATGGCCATGAATTTCGCCTGGAAGGCCGCATCTTTTTGAACCCCGCCCAGCCGCTTAAGCTGGTCCAGGTCTAGCCGCCACGAATTCCCCAGCGTGTCATCCAGCAGGTCGGCCAGGCCCGGGTTGGCCTGGGCCAGCCAGCGACGCGGCGTGACACCGTTGGTCATGTTGGTGAAACGTTCGGGCCAGATGGCAGCGAAGTCAGAAAAGATGGTTTGCACCAGCAGATCCGAGTGCAAGGCCGACACACCGTTGATTTTGTGGCTGCCCACAATCGACAGATGCGCCATACGCACGCGCCGCTCCCCATGTTCATCAATCAACGACAAACGGGCCAAAAAGCCGTTGTCGCCCGGGCGATGTTGCGCAGCCACTTCCAGAAACTCTTTGTTGATCCGAAAGATGATCTCCAGGTGGCGTGGCAAAACATGGTGAATCAGCCCAACTGGCCAGGTCTCCAGCGCCTCGGGCATCAAAGTGTGGTTGGTGTAAGAGAAGGTTTTGCCGCAGATCGCCCACGCGCTGTCCCAATCCATGCCGTGTTCATCACACAACAAGCGCATCAACTCGGCCACGCCAATGGCGGGATGGGTATCGTTGAGGTGAATCGCCACTTTTTCAGCCAGATTGGCCAGGCTTGGGTGCTCGCTCAGGTGGCGGTGAACCAGGTCTTGCATGGACGCGGC
>JANOVW010000621.1:0-1990 GCA_031417575.1 Rhodoferax sp.
ACCGTGACAAAAAAACGGATCAGGTTGTTGGAAACGCTTTGGCTTTTTAGCGCTGTCAGGAGTTGCGCGTTGGTTTGCATCCAGCTGTCGGCTGTCAGGCCGGTTTGGGCTTGAAGTTGCAGCGCCGTTTTTTCGGCATCAAACAGGCTGGCAATTCTGAGGTCGATCTGGCTGATGCCGCCGGGCAAGTTGAGCAGTGATTGCGCCATTTTCACGCTGGTAAAAACCCAGCGACGGTTCAGGTCGCGGTTGCCAATGTCAAAAATGCCGACGACGGTGAGCAAGTCGCTGCGGTTGTCAACCGTCACCAGCCTGATTTTGTCACCGGCTGCCAAGCCCAGGTCTTTGGCCAGTTCGATACCGATGACCGTGTTGGTCCCGCTCACGTCAAATCGGCCGAACCGCATGTATTTTTCCATTTTGACAATGCGCTGGTACCGGTCGCTTTCTACGCCGAGCAGGGCGATGGGCTGGCTGGCCTCGGCTCTCACAGCAAATCCGGCCCCCGACAGGATGGGCGAAACAGCCACCACGCCGCGGGTCTGTTCGGCCAGACGGGCAACCGCTTCCCATTGGTCAATCGACCGCAAAGCCTGGGCCCGTGGCTGCACGATAGCCGCTGTGCTGTCGGCCTTGAAAGTAACACTGTTGGTTGCCAAGGGCGGCTTCAAAACAATGTGGGCCTGACTGCCGAGTGTCCGGTCGATGATGGATTCTTGCAGTTGGCTGATCAGGGTGGTCAGAAATATGATGACGGCCACACCGCCTGTTACCCCCGAGAGAATCAACAAGGTTAGCATACGGCCTTCCCGCAAATAGCGCAGGCACACCATCCAGGCAAAGGGAAGCCGAATCTGCATGGTTGGGGTCAGTTCAGGTTCGATTCAGGCTTAGTTGGTCAGGCCGGGTATCGGTTGCATGTTGCCGCGAGGCCCCGCAGCGGCCTGTTCGCGAACACGATCCCCTTCTTCGATCAAGGGACCCGGCAAAATGACGCTGTCTCCCTTGCGCAGGCCCTCCGTGATTTCCGTTGTGCCTGCCCCTTGCAGGCCAATTTTTACCGGAACCCGATGGACTTTGCCCTCTTGGTTTTGGAGCACAAAGTGGGCACCGGCGGCATCTTTTCGCAAGGCACCTGTTGGCAGCAACAGCCCGTTGGCTATCTGCGCGGTCAAGATTTCGACGGATACCGTCATGTCTGTTCTCAAATAAGGCGCGGGTGAATTGATGCGAAGGCGTACTTCCACCGTCCCGCGCTGGGGGTCTACGGCCGGCGCGATGTGGATCAAGCTGGCTTCAAAGTGCTGGTCAGGGAACGCATCGGGGGTGGCTTTGGCCAGTTGGTCGATCTTGATGTACTTCAGGTTTTTCTCATCCACACTCGCGTGAATGCGCAGCTCTGTGCCACTCACCAATGTCAGAATTGATTTGCCAGGCTGTGCTGTATCACCGGGGTCGTTCGATCGACCAATGACCGTTGCAGCGACGGGCGCGCGCAGTGTCAAGGCGTCTAGCCGGGCTGTTGCGGCGTGCTGGGCAGCCGTTGCCTGGTCAAGGCGTGCCTGTGCGAGCGCCAATTCAGCGCCGGTGGGTTTATTGCTTTCTGCCACGGCTTGTGCGGCGAGCAAGGCTGCATTGCTGAATTGGGCCGCCCGCACCAGGTCGTCCAGGCGCGATTGCGATACGAAACCTTGCCGGACAAGTTCCTGGGTTCTCGCCAGTTCCTGTTGAGCCTGGCGATTGGTGGCAACGGCCTGCTCGAATTGCAGGGCGGTAACGGGGCCCAGAACGGTTTGTATCTGCCGAATGCGCAATCGCGCTTCTGCCACGGTGCTCAAAGCCTGTCGCGCATTGGCTTGGGCTTCGTCGTCCCGCAAACGGATCAGTATTTGGCCCGGTTGAACACGATCACCTTCGCGAACCAAAATTTGTTCAATTCGGCTGGTCGTTTGGCTGGCAACTTCCGTTCGTGCGTTATCGGCCACCCGCC
>JANOVW010000622.1:0-2157 GCA_031417575.1 Rhodoferax sp.
ATGCTGGTCGACAACCTCTCGGCCCCGGCCCATGAATCGCTGCACGCCAGTTTGTCAGAACGCGAAATGCAAACCCTGACCAAAATCGCCTCCGGCAAACGCCTGGCCGACATCGCCTCGGAATTGATGTTGAGCCCCAAAACAGTCAGTGTCTACCGTGCCCGCGTACTGGAAAAACTCAAGCTGACGAACAATGCAGAGTTGACGGTTTATGCGATTCGGAATGGGTTGGTTTGAGGGTGGGATGAAGGCTCAAGGCATGCTCGACCGCTAAGCCAAAGCGGGACCACCGTGCTTTCCAGTTTGGTGCGACGGTAGACCCAGGACGTTTTGGTACAGAGCATGGTTCGGGTGCCTTAGGCCGTCGGATCGACGCCGAGCAATCACCACGGATCAAAATCAGAATCCAGTGATTTGAAAAGCAGAAATTGTTTGTCTGAAGTAGCGCCTATTTACAGATATTTCAACGATTGCAATGAATGTGTGAGCACCGTACGGTGTCGCACAGACCAAACCCCGGCATCCTGCGAATATCCAGTTGCGCTCTTGTGCCTGCGCCTGTCAAGGCGGAAGCAAAGGAGCGTTGAGCTCCATCTGACTCATGCATTGAACCCTTGAGCGACTGATCCAGATGGCAGTTTTTTGAAAACACAAACTTTGGATGATCATCATGAAATTCGCAAAAAAAGTGCTTGTCGGGGTTGCTGCAGCAGCATCCATGGTGAGTATGGGACATGCAGCAACACAAACTATTGGCGGCGTTACCTGGGATCCAGACGCTGTGACTGACTTCATTGGCGCGAGCGACACAGCCTATCAAACCACTTCGCCAACAGGGTTACCCACCGGTTATGGCCTGATCACTGCGCTGAACGGTTTGAGCAATTTTTGTGCAGGTTGTGAGTTAACCTATACCTTCTCAGGCTTTACCCCTGCTGGAGCCCCGGAAACCGCTGCGGGGAGAACTTTTGTTCCACTGTTGGGCGGCATATTCGATATCTATGTTGATACCTCCATGGATGGCACTGCCCCTGGTTCCTTGAATGCAACAACGGCAGGCAATGGAACACTTTGGTTAAGAATGGTGGGCCATACCATTCCTGCGGGTTACGCGCTTCTTGGGAGTTTTAGCTCAGATTTGTTGCCGTCTGACGATGACAACACATTGACTGGCGTTGGTTACCTTGATGCGGTAACAGGTCCCGCCGGTGGCTTGGCTGCTGCTGCATTTGATACCAATGGCAAACTGGATGGTGCCGATTTTGCATTGACCTCCGGTTTTACCAGAAATGCTGACAATGGCGTTTACGCAGCTTTTGCATCATTCAAAGTCGGTACCGGGAGTTTTTCAGGTGATTCGATTCAAGTTCCAGAGCCAGGATCCATGGCTCTGGTCGGGTTAGGTCTCCTGGGTCTCGCTGCTTTTCGCCGTCGTCAATCAGTCTGATCGCCGTCCCAGGGTCGGATCAGGGGTTTCGGGCCTACACAGCGCAGCCATGCCCTCTGTAGTCTCACGTGGCAAAAAAATCAGCATCAACCACGTTCGCCCAGCGCGATGGGGGTGCCCGGCAGCGCTGAACGCAAATTGTTGCTCCTCGGCAAGCTTTCGAACTGGTGCGGCTATTCGATGGGGCCAAAACTGGAAACACCACCCGAGGTGTCAGCCACGCCGGAATCTTCTCCGCTGAGCTGATCCAGCATGGCCTGCGTAATCAGGGTGATACCTTTTTCAGTCACGTGAAACCGCGCGCGATCCTCTTCAATACTGAGGCCGGCCTGAAAGCCGTCTGGCAACACACACCGTTTGTCCACCACCACACGCTTCAAGGTGACATGGTGACCAATCACCACATCGGGGAGAACGACGGAGTCTTCCACCAAACTGAGATCTCCCACCCGCACCTTGGCAAAGAGTATGGATCGCCGGATGGTTGAACCACTCACAATGCAACCGCTGGAGACCAATGAATCCACCGCCATGCCGCGACGCGTGTCGCCGTCAAACACGAATTTGGCAGGCGGCAATTGCGGTTGCAGGCTGACCAAAGGCCACTGGTCGTCATACAAATTAAGTTCGGGTTCGACCTTGGTGAGCTCAATATTGGCCTCCCAGTAGGAATCAACGGTTCCAACATCGCGCCAATAGGGCCTGCCTGC
>JANOVW010000623.1:0-1653 GCA_031417575.1 Rhodoferax sp.
AATCGATATCGCCTGTACCCCCCAAAACTCTCATCACCACCATCACCCGACAAGGCGACAGTCACGTGCCGACGCGCCATCTCACAAACCCGGTAGGTTGGCATGGCAGAGCTGTCGGCAAAAGGCTCATCGTAATGGCGAGCCAATGTGTCTATCAAATCAAAGTCATCGCCTTTTTGAATTTGCAAATGATGCTCAGTGCCATATCGGCTTGCAACTTGTTGGGCATAGGCGGCCTCGTTGAATTGGGGGTCGTCAAACCCGATCGCACAGGTTTGAACCGGCAAGGCGGATTGTTGGGCCATTGACGCCACCACGACGCTGGAATCAACACCCCCAGACAAAAAAGCACCCAATGGAACATCTGCAATCATTCTCAAGCGCACGGATTCATCAATGCGGCTTCTTAACTCGGCCTGAGCCTCTTCGGGGCCAATCGGGTTGTTGAGCGAAAAATGCACGTCCCAATACGCTTGCGGCTCCGGAATGGTTTGCCCATGGCGAATTGTGAGCGTGTGCGCCGCCGGAAGTTTGCGCGCGTTCGAATAAATACAACGCGGATCCACAACATAGCCAAGCGCAAAGAACTCCTCTACCGCCAAAGGGTCAACCTTGCGTTGAAAATTGGGGTGGGCTGTAATGACCTTGAGCTCTGAACCGAAAATAAAGGTGCCATCAGGCAACACAGAATAAAACAAGGGTTTTACGCCGAGCCGATCGCGCGCAAGGAACAAGGTTTGCTGGTTGCGATCCCAAATGACAAAAGCAAACATGCCGCGCAACCGGTTGACACAAGCCGGGCCCCACGCTTCCCAGGCATGCACGATGACTTCGGTATCGCTCTTTGACCTGAATTGGTGCCCCAAGGCCTGCAACTCAGGTACCAGCTCTTGGTAGTTGTAAATTTCGCCATTAAAGACGATCGCCACACTGTTGTCTTCATTGAACTGTGGCTGGTGTCCTGTGGCCAAATCGATGACTGACAGCCTGCGGTGTCCAAAAGCCACACCGGGCTCCAGGTGCAAGCCAAAATCATCTGGCCCGCGATGCGCCTGAATATCGTTGATTCGGGTGATGAGTTCGCGTGGAAAATCACGTTTTCCGCGCGTATCAAACAGTCCTGAAATGCCGCACATATATTGGGTCAGTTTTGGGCTGCTGGGGCGGACATGCTCCCTTGTGCGGCCACCGTATCGAGCATTTTTAGAATCAAAGCGCCATTGGCTCGTACAAATGATTCAAAAACGGCATTTTCCTGCCTACCTGGTTCCACTTTGGCATACAAAATGACGACGGCGGAATCGTCTCCTTTGGCGAGGAGTTGCATCAGTGCGCCTTGCAACTTGGCATTCAAATCACTGGCCGTCAATTTGCCGTTGATCCAATAAACCTGCCGTACCGACAAACCAGGGCTACTGCCCGCTTCGCCCAGAGATGACGCCCTTAATTGAGCGCTCCGCACCATCTGGCGCTGGCCCAAAAATTCCAGGCCCACCGTTCCAGAACTCACTTGCGCCCAATTCGCGTCTTTGGATCTAACCAACACGTTTTGTGAACTCACCAATTTGCGTTGGTAATTCTGATTTCGATTGTAACCAATGTAGAGGCCTACCTGCTCACCGCCGTTTTGATAAGTCGTATTGATTTCAGCGG
>JANOVW010000624.1:0-2274 GCA_031417575.1 Rhodoferax sp.
ATTTCTGCGAAGCCGAAGCGGCGGGTGCCCTGAAAACCTGTGCGAGCCTGCAAGAACTGGCCCAACTGATCGGTTGTTCTGTTGGCAACCTGGAAGCGACTTGCGCCTGTTTTGGCCAAGATGAAGGCCGATTTTTTCAATCAAACCATTCAGGCAATTCAGAGAATTCAACGCATCCCGTTGCCGCCGATACCCGCACCTTCAAACGCGCCCTGGCTGCCCCGTACTACGCCGTCAAGGTCACCGGCGCGCTTTTCCACACCCAGGGCGGGCTGGACATTGATGCCGCTTGTCGGGTACTGCGTAGCGACGGCTCACCTTTCCCCAACCTGCTGGCAGCCGGTGGCGCGGCGCGCGGGGTTTCGGGAAACGCGGTGTGGGGTTATCTGTCGGGCAACGGGCTTTTAAGTGCCGTGGCGGGTGGCTACATCGCAGCCCATACTGCGGCACAAACATTGGCGCCGGTCCACCCAACAACACCCTAACGCCCCATGAACACGTCCACCGCTAAACCCACGCTCAAGGGCCGCTTGCAGCAACCCGGCATCGTGCTGGCGCCAGGGGTTTACGACGCCCTGAGCGCACTGATTGCCGAGCAAGCCGGCTTTGAAGCCCTTTATTTGTCGGGCGCATCGATTGCCTACACGCGCTTGGGCCGCTCTGATGTGGGCCTGACCACCTTCACCGAAGTGGCTGACACGCTGGCCCGCATCACCGAGCGCGTGAATCTGCCGGTGATCGTTGATGCCGACACGGGTTTTGGCAATGCGCTGAACGTGATGCGTACCGTCAAGGGCTTTGAGCGCGCGGGCGCGGCGATGATCCAGATCGAAGACCAGACTTTTCCCAAACGCTGCGGCCATCTGGATGGCAAATCCGTGGTGCCGGTGCCGGAGATGGTCGGCAAACTCAAGGCAGCCCTGGACGCGCGCACCACCAGCCAGACGCTCATACTGGCCCGCACCGACGCGGTTGCCGTCGAGGGCCTGGAGCGCGCACTGGAGCGTGCCGAAGCCTATCTGGCGTGCGGCGTTGATGCCCTGTTTATCGAAGCCCTGCGCACGCCCGAGCAAATGGATGCCGCCTGTCAACGGTTTGGCCAGCGGGCACCCCTTTTGGCCAATATGGTCGAAGGCGGAAAGACGCCCATTCAGAGTGCCGTTGAGTTGCAGGCGCGTGGCTTTAAGTTGGCCATTTTTCCGGGGGGGGCGGCACGGGCTGTGGCCCATGCACTGCAAGGCTTTTACGGCAGCTTGCAGCAGCACCAAACCAGCGCACCCTGGAAAGACAAGATGCTTGATTTTGACGGACTCAACCGCGTGATTGAAACCGACCAACTGCTGGCGCTGGGCAAACGCTACGAATAACCGGCGGCACGCGAACATCAAAATTCCGGAATAAAAATGAATATTTTTATTCTGCCAAAACCTAAAATATACTCTGTTAATTTATTTGTATTTTTTTATTAAATAAATTAATATCAAAAACGTTACATTAATAATAGCTAATGGTGCAATTTATTCCTAAAAAATATTGTTTATTTTTCTTACATTAATTTGTAAGTTACATGTACAGACCTATTGAGCCGATTTCACCGGCGCAAGCCCACCCACCGTGCCCCCCATGAACTGGCCATGCTGCATGTTGATGAGGCGGTTCCAGCGCTGTTGGCCCATGGTGAGGCCGATAAAAAAGCCCAGCTCGACGATCTGGCCGGTTTCAAAGTGTTGGTACAAGGCGGCCCACAGGTCATCGCGTGCCTCCAAGCCCCAGGTGATCGCTTCAGCCAAACGCAAGGCGGCTTGTTGCCTTGGCGTGAAGCGGCTTGATTTTTCGAATTCCAGCAAGTCTTTCACGTCGTCTTCCAGCAGCCCCTGCGATTGCGCCTTCACCGAACGCTGGTTGCCGCAGTAGTCGCAATTCACCGCCTGCGACACATACAGGCGGCACAGTTCCTTGATGGCGTGGTCACACACGCCTTCGACAAAGGTGTCTTTCCAGGCGTTGGCGAACGCCCAAAACACGGGCGGTACGTGGGCGCGGATGGCGTGGCTTTCGGGCCGGGGGGCGCCTTCGCGTGCAGCACGTTGGAACTCGGCCAACATGGCCGGGTCGGTGATGTTGGCAGGGCTGATGTAGGGCAGCCGTTGTTTGGGTAGTTGCGCGGCAGCCGTGGCGGGCTGGCCGGGTGCGGCGATTGGCAAGCTCATAAAACGCCCATCGCTTGGTCAAAATAAGTGGCATCCAGGTATTTGCCGGCCGCCGGTGGCTGCC
>JANOVW010000625.1:0-2477 GCA_031417575.1 Rhodoferax sp.
GGCCTGCTTGAGCAAGCGCTGTTGCGGGTTGTCGGGGTGCAGTTCGAAGTATTGGGCCATAAAGTCAAGCGGCGTTGGTTCAGGGTTTCAGGCTTCAATCGGCTCGGGTGTCATGCGGTCAGCCAACTTGGCACCCCGGGCCCGTGCTTCACGTACGGTGAGCCAGGTGCCCAAGGCCCCGCACAGGGTGATCATCAAAATGCCCGCCAAAGACCAGGCATCCGGAATTTGCGCAAACACGATCCAACCACCCAGCATGGCAAAAACAACCTGCGCGTACATGTAGGGCGTCAGCACCGCCGGCGTGGTTTTTTTGTACGCCATGATGAGCACAAAGTGGCCCACGGTGCCCATCAGCCCGATCAGCAGCAGGCTTAACCACAGGCTGACCGATGTCAGGGGTTGCCAGAAGAAGGGCAGGGCCAGCAAAGCGGCGATAGAGCCGATCCAGCCGGTATAGAGGTGGGTTACGGCGGGGTCTTCGGTGCGCGAAAGGCGGCTGGTAAGCAGCTGGAACCCGGTGCTGGTGCCCACCAGCGCCAGCGTCAGCAACATACCCCAGTTGAAGTCGTTGCTGCTGGGGCGCACGATGATGAGTGTGCCGACAAAACCGCCCACCACCAACAGCCAGCGCCACACCGAAACCGGCTCCTTCAGCTGCCAGGCCGCTACCATGGTGATGACCAGGGGCGTGAGCGAAATAATGGCCGTGAATTCCGCCACGGGTGTGAATTTCAGGCTCAAAAAGGCCAAGGCGCTGGAGGAAGCCAGCAGCAGCCCGCGCGCCAGCTGAAATTTGGGGTGGGCGGTTCTGAGGCCTTGCCAGCCCTTTTGCGGCAACACGATGGCAGTGGTGACAACCGCCTGAAAGGTGAAGCGGAACCACATGGCCATGGCCATCGGCACGCTGGCCGTGAGCAATTTGGTGGTGGTGTCTAGGGTGGCAAAACAGGCTGTGGCCAAAACCACTAAGGCAATGCCTGCCAGGGCCTGCTGCGGGTGGCTCACTGGATGCGGTCCGCCAGCAGGTTCCAAACGGGTGTGAGGTGGCCGGGCAAATAAGGCAAAGTGCCCAGGTCTGTGTGCGATTCCGCTGGGTCGTGAAAATCGCTGCCGCGTGAAGCCGCCAGCCCAAATTCAATCGCGGTTTGTGCATAGGTGGCGTATTCAGCCACCGTATGGCTGCCGGTTACCACCTCGACAGCCTGGCCACCATGCGCCTTGAACTCGCTGAACAAGGCATATTCTTCATTGGCAGTGAATTTGTAACGCGCCGGATGCGCGATGACAGCAATGCCACCGCCCTGTTTGATCCAGGTCACAGCGTCTTTCAGGCTGGCCCATCGGTGCTCTACGTAGCCGGGTTTGCCTTCAGTGAGGTATTTGCGAAAGACTTCGTTGGTGTCTTTGCAAACGCCGGCTTCCACCAGGTACCGGCCAAAGTGGGTGCGTGAGATCAAATCGGGGTTGCCCACGTATTTAAGCGCCCCTTCGTAAGCGCCCTTGATGCCAACCTGGGCCAGGCCGTCGGATATTTCTTGCGCCCGTTCGCGTCGCCCACCACGGGTTTTGCGCAGGCCTTCTTGCATGCCAATGTTGTCAGGGTCAAACCCCAAACCAACAATGTGCACGGTGGTGCCAATAAAGGTGACCGAGATTTCGGTGCCGGTGAGGTATTTCATGCCCTGCGCTTTGGCTGCCGCTGCGGCCCGGTGCTGGCCACCGATTTCGTCGTGGTCAGTAAGTGCCCACAGCTCCACACCGTTTTTGGCGGCGCGTTCGGCCAGGGCTTCCGGGGTGAGGGTGCCGTCAGAGACGACGGAATGGCAATGCAGGTCGGCGTTGATGACGTTCAGAACGTCAGGGCCGCGGGTCGTTTGTTGGTCAGTCACACGCTGATTTTAGGTTCTTTGGGTTTTCCCTAGTGCTGTCTGGGTGACACGGATTGATGTGTCATTTAATTTGGGCCAAACTATCTGAAATTTTATCAATTTTAAAAAATAAAAATATATAAAATAGGCAAATTTGTTAAATTTAATATAACTAGCTGTGCAATTTAATAAACAACAATTTTAATAATTTAACAAAATAATTTTTTTACAATAAATATTATTGAATGTCTTCAATCAAAAACCGTACCCTGCGCACCCCGTTCCACTCGTCAGTTTCAAGCCGGTAGGCCAAATGTGCTTTGGGGGGCAGCGTTGCCGTGTGGTTGAACCAAATGCCATCGACCGGCTGGCCGTGGTGTTTGAGCTTCAAGGCCAGGTGTTTCTCGCCCACCAGGCGCTGCGAAACCACTTCCAGCTCTTCACTGAATACCGGCGGCGCAAAGCCCTGGCCCCACACCTCGTGGTGCAGGGTATCGACCATATCGGCCCGGCGGTAAGTGGCGGGCAGGGGGCCGTCGGTGGCCAGGCTGCGGGTCAGGGTGGCGGCATCCAGCCATTCATTCGCCACCTGGTTCAAGGCGGCTT
>JANOVW010000626.1:0-4425 GCA_031417575.1 Rhodoferax sp.
CTGCGTGCGAATTTCTTCGCGGGTGATGGTGACCGGGAAGGATTTGTTTTCGTCCTTGCGGAAAATCGTCAAAATAACCTTGGTATTGGGTTCACCCCGCATTTTTTTAACGGCATCGTTAAGCGACATGCCTTTGACAAAGGAATCGTCAATTTTGGTGATCAGGTCATTGGGCTTGAGGCCTGCGCGGTGCGCGGGCGATCCTTCGATGGGGGAAACCACCTTCACCAGGCCATCCTCCTGGCTGATCTCAATGCCCACACCGACAAACCGGCCGGTGGTGCCTTCGCGGAATTCCTTGAAGGATTTCTTGTCGTAATAGACTGAATGCGGGTCCAGCGCACCCACCATGCCCGAGATGGCGTCGGTGATGAGTTTTTTCTCATCCACGGCTTCCACGTAGTCAGACTTGACCATGCCAAAGACGGCCGCCAATTGTTGCAACTCTTCCAGCGGCAGCGGCGCAAGCGTGTTGCGGGCTACGGTTTGCAGCGAAAACGTGGTCAGCACGCCGGTCATCATGCCGACAGAAATCCAGCCTGCAATTTTAAGTTTTTGGCCCATGGTTACCCTTTGAATGTGACGATTTGCAGCCGCAAATGAAGTCTGGCCCTGCTACCTGATCTACAGCACCTGATCAGTGGCAAGCCAGCGGAATATTACACCTTGGAGCCGCTTGGCGCTGCTCAGTTCCGTCAAGCCCCGGTAAAGCACCCGCCTACACGTTTTTGGGGATCAAATAGCCCAATTAAACGGGGTTTTTGCCAACTAATTCCGCAACGGGCTGCGTCAGCCTCATGCTTTGCCTTGATTCGCCACTGCTGCGGCTGCTTTGGCTACCGCATCGGCATCGCCCAGGTAGTAGTGGCGAATCGGCTTCAAATCCGCGTCCAGCTCGTACACCAGGGGAATGCCGTTGGGAATGTTCACGCCCACAATGGCGTCGTCGGCGATGTTGTCCAGGTATTTCACCAAGGCGCGAATCGAGTTGCCATGTGCCGCCAGCACGATGCGTTTGCCTGCCTTGACGGCTGGCGCGAGCGAGTCTTCCCACAATGGCATGACACGGGCCACCGTGTCTTTGAGGCATTCTGTCAGCGGGATTTGCTCGGGCCTGAGTTTGGCGTAGCGCACATCACCCCGCTCGCTGCGCGGGTCGGTTGCTGCCAGCACCGGCGGCGGCGTGTCGTAGCTGCGTCGCCAAACCAGCACTTGCGCCTCGCCGTATTGCTTGGCCATGTCGCCCTTGTTCAGGCCTTGCAGGGCACCGTAATGGCGTTCGTTCAGCCGCCATGAATGCACCACGGGCAGCCAGGTGCGGTCCATTTCGTCCAGGCAATGCCACAACGTGCGCGTGGCACGCTTGAGCACGCTGGTGTAGGCGATGTCAAAGTCATACCCTTCATCCTTCAGAAGTTGCCCGGCTTTTTTGGCCTGGACAACACCCGTGTCTGTCAAATCAACATCCGTCCAGCCGGTGAAGCGGTTTTCCAGGTTCCAGGTTGATTCGCCATGGCGGATGAGGACAAGTTTGTGCATGATATTTGGGGTTGATCTAAAAAGCAGCAAGTCAATGGCGTCAGGTAAGTTGGCGCCAGGTCAGCTTGCGGCGCAGAAATCCAAGGTAATTCAGTTAAAAAGCGGGTTTGTCGGCCCGCGCCAGGCAAACCTCAGCCGCTATTCTAAAATCACTGGTTGTGGTGAAAACCGTTATTCCCTCACGCAAGGACATTTGTGAAATTTATTATTGACAACTGGATGCTGATTGCCATTGCGCTCACCTCGGGCATCATGCTGATGCTGCCCGCTTTGCAAAACGCCGGTGGTGGCCTCACACCCGATGGCGCGGTGATGCTGATCAACCGCGAAAAAGCGGTCGTGGTCGACGTGTGCGAGACCGAAGAATTCGCGGCTGGTCACCTGGGTAATGCCAAAAACATCCCGCTGAACCAGTTGGAAGAAAAACTCACCCAGCAGGTCAAGAACAAAACCTTGCCGCTCATTTTGGTGTGCCAAACCGGTGCCCGCTCGGCCCGCGCCGTGGCCATTGCCAAAAAGCTTGGGTACGACAACACCCAATCCATGGCGGGTGGCCTCAAGGCTTGGCAAACAGCCAATTTGCCTCTGGAAAAGGGTTAAGCGATGCCTGTCGTCAAGATGTACACCACGGCCGTCTGCCCGTATTGCATTCAGGCCAAACAAGTGCTCAAAAGCCGAGGCGTGCAGGCGATTGAAGAAATCCGGGTCGATGCGCTGCCAGACGAGCGCATGAAGATGATGCAGCTCACCGGCCGGCGAACGGTGCCGCAGATCTTCATCGGCGAGCGCCACATTGGCGGGTGTGACGACCTGATGGCGCTGGACGCTCGGGGTGAGTTATTGCCCCTGTTGGCCTGAAACCGTCACAAATTGCCACCACAATCAGCGCTTCTGTTTTTTTGTTCCGTTTTTATAACCTGAAAGTTCTCCATGGCCGATATTGCCCCTCCTGCAGCTCCCGCCAACGCACCGGTTTTCCAGATCCAGCGCGTCTACCTCAAGGAATCGTCGCTTGAGCAGCCCAATTCGCCAGCGATTTTGCTTTCCAAGGAGCAGCCCACCGTGGACATCCAGCTGGCGGTCAACGCCGAAAACGCTGCCGATGGCATTTATGAAGTGGCAGTCAGCGCCACGGTGCACACCAAAATCAAAGACAAAACCGTGTTTTTGGCTGAAGTCAAACAAGCCGGTATTTTTGAAATTCGCAACCTCGAGCAAGCCCAATTGGCGCAGGTGATGGGCATTGCCTGCCCGCAAATTGTTTACCCCTACTTGCGTGGCAACGTAGCCGATTTGATCCAGCGCGCAGGTTTCCCGCCCGTGCACCTGACGGAAATCAATTTCCAGGCGATGTTTGAGCAGCAGCAGGCGCAAGCAGCGCAAAACGGTGCCCAAGAAGCTCCGCAGATCATTACCCAATAGTATTGATGCTTTTTTAGGGTTTTGTTTATATAGAAAATCCAGTACTAGCTATGAAAATAGTAGTACTTGGGGCCGGTGCCTGGGGAACCGCCTTGGCGGTTGCCGCAGCCAACGCGCATGTGGCTGGTGCGGCGGCGCAGCACCACGTCACCCTGTGGGCGCGCGATGCGGCGCAAATAACCGCCATGGGTGCCACGATGGCATGCGCAGGTGCTGGCCAACCCGAGGGTGCGCGGCAAAACGCGGCCTACCTGCCAGGTGTTTTGCTGCCCCCCGCCTTGCAGCTAAGTGCCGTGGCCCTGTCGGCGCTGCCCACGCTGGTTCAAGCGGCTGATCTGGTCATCATCGCCACCCCCATGGCTGCCTTGCGCGGCTTGTTCGAAGCCATTACCCACGCTACCCCAACGCTATCCCAATCACAGGGCGCTGCAACCGGTTCGGGTACCCATCGCCCGGCGCCGCCGTCGTTGCTGCCCCCCGTGGTCTGGCTGTGCAAGGGCTTTGAGGCGGATACCGGCTTGCTGGCGCATGAAATCCAGATGCAAATTGCCCCGCAGCTGCGAGCCGGTGTGCTCAGTGGCCCCAGTTTTGCGCAAGAAGTGGCCCAAGGGCGGCCCACGGCGCTGGTTGCCGCCAGCAGTCACGTGCTGGTGCGCGAATCCCTGGTGGCCGCTTTTCACAGTGCCAGTTTGCGCGTTTATGCCAATGAAGACATCACCGGGGTGGAAGTAGGCGGTGCCGTCAAAAACGTGTTGGCCATCGCCACCGGGTTGTGTGATGGCCTGGGGCTGGGGCTGAATGCACGGGCCGCCCTGATAACCCGTGGCTTGGCCGAAATGACCCGTTTTGGCATGGCCTTGGGTGCACGGGCCGAAACCTTCATGGGCTTGAGCGGTTTGGGTGACCTGGTGCTGACCGCCACGGGCGATTTGAGTCGCAACCGCAATATCGGGCTGCTGTTGGCCCAGGGCCGCTCGCTGGAGCAAGCCGTGGCTTCGTTGGGCCATGTGGCCGAAGGTGTCCATAGCGCCCGCACCGTCGTGCAGCGCGCTACCACCCTGGGGGTGGAGATGCCCATTGCGCAGGCCGTGGGTGCCTTGCTGGATGGGCGCATCGATCCTCAGGATGCAGTTGCCCAGTTGATGGGACGTGAGGCGCGCGGGGAGGCCTGATGCCGCCTTCCGGCTACCAGCGAAACCTGAACGGCCGGTATTCGTCGGTTCCAAAGTACGCGTTTTTCAAGCTGGCCGCCTGCATTTCAAGAATGTCAGCCGGTGCCCGCGTCTTGCCCCGTGAGCGAACCTCGCGGTGCCATTGCTTGTGGAAAGCGTGGGCAAGTTTGTGTCTGCAACCAGAGCGCAAGCGCCCGTCTTTGTCAAGCTCGGGAATGAAACCGCGCCCCAGCATGCCGAGCACGATCCGGTCGCCAAACGGGGCGCGGTACTCCTCGATCAGGTCAAATAC
>JANOVW010000627.1:0-1769 GCA_031417575.1 Rhodoferax sp.
GAACTTGCCGTCTCGTATGGCAATGTCGCTTGAGTGCACGACGTTTCCGTGGGGGCGCACGACGCGTACGTTTTTGATCAGAAGGTCAAATTCGGGTTGGCTCATGGGGTCTCCTGTTGGGTTCCTAAAAATGGGTTGGGGGTGATGGTTTGGCGGGGTCTTGACGCGTCGCGTTCAGGCGTTTTCTGAGCATGGCCACGAGGCCGCCTGCTTGGGCCATCGCCAGAAGGAACCCGGGGATCGGTTCGCAGCTCAGCCTGCTTCCATCCGGCAAAACGAGTTGCAGGGCGGCCAGATCAATACGAACCAGTGACTCACTTTTCAGCTTGACGGCATCGGGGCAGGTGAGCAGCAACAAGCCGACGTTGAACGCATTGCGAAAAAACAGCCCGCTGTAACTCGGCGCGATCACTGCCGCCACACCCAGGTGAACGAGCGCCTGGGCGGCCTGCTCGCGCGAGGAGCCAATGCCGAAATTGGGCCCGGCGACGATCACCTCGCCTGCTTTAACCTCGCGCGCGAAGGTGGGCAGCAGGGTTTCCAGGCAATGTTGGGCGACCACGTCAATGCCGTGTTGCATGTAGGCGCCCGGTGCCAGTGCATCGGTGTCTACGTCTGCGCCCACATGCCAAATGCCACGCGGCGTGGGCTCCCCAACACCGTGTTTCATGGCAACACCTCGCGCGGGTCGGTAATGCGGCCCCGCAAGGCCGACGCAGCCACGGTGTAGGCCGAACCGAGGAACACCTGGGTGCTGGCCGGGCCCATGCGGGCCTTGAAGTTGCGGGCGGTGGATGAAATCACCGTTTGGTGTTCGCCAAAACTGTCGCCATATCCGGCACAGGCGCCACATGTGCTGGGCAGCACGGTGGCACCCGCATCCACCAGCGCCTGCAGGGTGCCTTCGGCTTGTGCAGCCGCCCGGTCGCGAAGGCTGGCGGGTGCCACCAGGAGTTGCACACCCTGCGCTATTTTCTGGCCCTTAAGCACCTGAGCGGCAAAACGCAGGTCGTCGAGTTTGGCACCGGTGCAGGCACCAATGTAAGCCACGTCAATCCGTGTTTGGGCATGTTCGGCCAGGGGTACGCCATGGGCGGGGCTGTGTGGGGCGGCGAGTTGGGGGCTTAACGCGTTGGCATCCAGCGTGTGGACAACATCTTGGGAGCCAGGGTCAGAACGCCAAGCTTCCAGGCCGTGCAACGATGCGGGTGCTACGCCAGCCACCTGTGTCAGCCAGTCGCGGGTAACTGCGTCGGGTGCGACCAAACCCGCCTGCGCACCCAATTCCGCGCTCATGTTGCACAAGGTCATGCGTTCCTGCATCGATAGCGCCATGACTGCTTCACCGCAAAACTCAACCGCCTGGTAGGCCGCACCGTTCATGCCAAAGCGCGCAATGGTGAAGAGCATCATGTCTTTGGCGCAGACGCCGCTGGCAAGCTGCCCTTGCCAGTTCATGGCGATGGTTTGCGGCACCCGCAGCCAGATTTCTCCGGTGACAACGACACCCAGCATTTCGGTGCTGCCAATGCCAAACATATAGGCGCCAAATGCCCCGCCAGTAGGGGAGTGGGAATCGCCACCCACGCAAAACAGACCCGGGCGAATATGCCCGTGCTGTGGTACCACCACATGGCAAATGCCCTGGCTGTCGTAAACGTGCGGCAGGTTTTTTTCGCGCGCCCAGTCGCGCGCAATACGTACGATCTTGCGCGAGGCATCATCACGCTCGGGCACTTAATTATCCATCACCAAAACCACTTTGGAAC
>JANOVW010000628.1:0-2179 GCA_031417575.1 Rhodoferax sp.
CACGCATTGACAAGCGTGGGGGCCTCACACGTGCGCCGCGACGGGCCGCCCCAAGCAAGCACAGCCCCCTCGGGGGGCAGCGCAGTACACGCAGTGACAAGCGTGGGGGCCTCACCATCTCAACGCGCCTGGTTACGCTTCAAACGCAACCGCCTGGGCTATTGGAGCCTGGTGATTTTTTGCGTTTTGGTGGCGCTCAGCCTGTGTGCTGAGCTGGTCAGCAATGATCGCCCGCTGATGGCGCGTTTTGAGGGCCAAACCTACTTTCCGCTGGTGAAAGACTATTCGGAAAAAACCTTTGGCGGAGACTTCGACACGACGACCGATTATCTCGACCCATTCATTCGCGCCCAGTTCGCCAAACCTGGCAACTGGGCGCTGTTTGCGCCCAACCCCTATGGCCCCAAAACCCTGAATTATTTTGCCAAATCGCCCAACCCGTCAGCACCCACGGGCGACAACTGGCTGGGCACCGACGACCGGGGGCGTGACCTCTTAGCCCAGCTGATCTACGGCTTTCGGGTGAGCGTGTTGTTCGCCCTGGCACTCACCTTTGTGGGGGTGGTGCTGGGCATCGTTACCGGGGCCGTTCAGGGGTTTTTTGGCGGCAAGCTTGATCTGGCCTTCCAGCGTTTCATCGAGATATGGGGTTCCATGCCCGAGCTGTATTTGCTGATCATTTTCAGCGCCGTGTTTGCGCCTTCCATCAGCCTGCTGCTGATCTTGCTCAGCCTGTTTGGCTGGATGGGTTTATCCGATTACGTGCGGGCCGAGTTCTTCCGCAATCGCCAGCTCGATTACGTGCGCGCTGCGCGGGCGCTGGGCGTGAGCAACTGGCAGATCATCTGGCGGCACATTTTGCCCAACAGCCTGACACCGGTGGTCACCTTTTTGCCGTTTCGCATGAGTGGCGCAATTTTGGCGCTGACATCACTTGATTTTCTGGGCCTGGGTGTGCCACCCGGTACTCCTTCGCTGGGTGAGCTGCTGTCGCAAGGCAAAAACAGCATTGACGCGTGGTGGATTTCACTTTCTACCTTTGCGGTGCTGGTGGTCACCTTGCTGCTGCTCACCTTCATGGGTGATGCGCTGCGCGACGCGCTGGATCCGCGCAAGGCCGATAAATAATGGCCCTCACGCTCCCCGTTTCACGTGGTTCGCTGCCCCCCAAGGGGGCTGATTTCCCTTGGGGCGGCCCGGCGGGAAGTCTGACCCCCACGCTCCCCGTTTCACCTGACACGCTGCTGTCCGTCAAGGGCCTGCGCGTGGCGTTTGGCGGACATGAAGTGGTGCGCGGCATCGATTTCACCATTGGGCGTGGCGAAAAATTGGCCGTGGTGGGGGAATCCGGCTCGGGCAAAACGGTTACCGCACTGAGCATTCTGCGCTTGCTGCAAGATGCAACGCTGCAAGGCCAGATCGCGTTCCATGGTGCCAAAAACCAACCCGAGGCTGATTTGCTCGAGCTGCCGATTCAGGAGATGCGCGGTATTCGGGGGCGTGACATCGCGATGATTTTTCAGGAGCCCATGACCGCCCTGAACCCGCTGATGACCATCAAACAGCAAATCGCTGAAGTCATACAAATAAAATTGGGTATTGTTCACAAAGAAAGCGAACAGTTAGCTATTAAATTAATATCAAAAACGGGCATTATTGATGCAGAACGTCGGGCAGATTCATACCCCCATCAATTGAGCGGCGGCCAGCGCCAGCGGGCTATGATCGCCATGGCGCTGGCCTGTGCCCCACAACTGTTGCTGGCAGACGAGCCCACCACCGCGCTGGATGTCACGGTGCGCGGCCAGATTTTGGAATTGATCGCCGATTTGCAGCGCGATAACGGCATGGCCGTCATGCTCATCACCCACGATTTGAATCTGGTGCGGCGTTTTGCAGATCGCGTCATCATCATGGAAAACGGCCACATCGTCGAGCAGGGCCCGGTGGCACAGGTGTTTGCCGCCCCGCAACACGCCTACACCCGCAAATTGATCGACAGTGTGCCGGCGCGCAATGTGGTGGAGGTTCAATTGGGCACCCAGAACGCAGCAACTGCCGGGTCAGCTTCGCCTTTTGAGCCAGCTTCACAAGCCATCCTGCATGCCGCTGCGCTCAAGGTAACTTACCCGGTGCCCATCCCCGGCCTCCGGGGATGGTTTAAAAAAGGCGAATTTGT
>JANOVW010000629.1:0-2082 GCA_031417575.1 Rhodoferax sp.
GCGACCGGGATGGAAAATGCAAAGGCCGCATTTTCGCCCCATTTCGCCATTTTTCGACTGCTTGCGCGGCATTGGGTCGCGCTTTCCGTCTCTTTCACCCCAGCTGCGTGCCTTGCCGACCACTTGGCGCCGGATTTCAATACTGAGCGTCTGCGTGGGTTGGCGAGCCCGTGCAATGTGGCGGCAAACCATTCACCTGCGATTTTGCTGGGGTGGGTTCGAACATGGGCAAAGCCATACCTACCCAGGCGCATCACAAAACAGAAAGCCCGGGAACTCCGGCTTTCGTCGGGGTTGACCGGGCTCGACGGCTGGCACGTAGGCCCATGCCGTCTGCTTCGCACGGGAGAGAGAATGGTCCCGCCGTGCTGGCAACAATAGATTGCCGCCAATTTTGCCGGGGCCGCTTTATCGCTGGGGATAACCCTGAACGACTGGCTACTGCCGACATTTCGCCTGCTTTTTGCATCGCAGACGGCTCCAGTCTAGCCCAAGCACTGAAAAATACCAGCCATTGCGCTCCATTTTGAAGGCATAACAAATGGCTTCTATATGAAAAATTGGAATATAGAAGGCTTTAAAATCAACGCACCCCAGAATAATGGGGTTAACCCGAACCCGCTGCCGACCCCGGCAACTTCAGCGGATTGCACATATTCCAAACCACGTGCAGCCCTGAACAGCGTACCAACCCAAACGAGACCGTCTGCCAGCCTGCAATCCTGCAAGCCCGTGCAGTCGCCTTGCGCAAGAAGGAAGAGCTATGACAGCGATAGGAAAATTCGGCGATTGGCAGGCCATTGGCCCCAACGTCTCAAGTGACCGCACAGATACCGACCCACGCAACGTGCGTGGCAAGGCCTCAATCAGCGCCGCCGGCGCAACGCACGCTAACCAGGGTCTACTGGCCTCTACAGAGAACAAGGTGCGCGATGTACTGCGTTTTGTGCTGCGCAGCGTTGTCACGTTCACCCACAATGGCTTCGCCTTGATGGGCTTGGCGGTGACGTTCACCATGTTGACGCTTGTTACCCAACCAGGGTTGCTGCAGGCAGGTGAAAACCACTTGATCAGCTGGCTTCATGCCCGCCAGGCGCAGTTGGCTGAAAGCGAAGGCACCTTGTTGACCGAAGCAGGCGACGAGCGGGCACTTGAACGCGCCACGGCCGCCAACCCACGTGACCTGCCCAAACACCAGGCCGCCCTGGCTTTTTGGCTCAGTAAAAAGTACCGCGTGGCCCCAGAACCGGTCAGCGCCTTGGTGGCCGAAGCCTTTGAACTGGGCAAACGAACCAAACTCGAACCGACCCTGATTCTCGCGGTGGTTGCGGTTGAATCCGGTTTCAACCCGTTTGCCCAAAGCCACGTCGGTGCACAAGGGCTGATGCAGGTCATGACCCGCGTGCACAGTGATAAGTACGAAAGCTTTGGCGGCCAACTGGCGGCATTTGACCCGGTAGCCAACCTGCGGGTCGGCGTCAAGGTGCTCAAGGAGTGCATCGCACGCGCGGGCTCTGTCGAAGCGGGCCTGCGCCACTACGTGGGCGCCGCCAACCTGGATAACGACGGTGGGTATGCCGCCAAAGTCCTGGCCGAACAAAGCCGCCTGAACGCGGTTTCGGGTATCCGCCTGGCAGCCCTGTAAAATCACACTTGTGCGCAACTGGCGATAGGCTCGCGGTTTTTAAAACCGCCGGGCCGACGTGGGATACCACTGGGAAGCGCGCCGCTTTGGCATTCGGTCGGCTGGTTAGCGATCGTTGTCAATGTGTTCAGCCGTTCGCCTGGGCAGCCCCTTGAATCCTGCAATCTGTTTGGATTTGAAGGCCCAAGACTCAAAAGCCCTTGTGGCTTGAAGGACTGCCATGTACCAACGCTCCATCACACTGGAACAAACTGACCCCGAAATTTTTGCGGCCGTCCAGGCTGAAAATCTGCGTCAAGAACAGCACATCGAGCTGATCGCCAGCGAAAACTACGCCTCGCCAGCCGTTATGGCCGCGCAAGGCACGCAACTCACCAACAAATACGCCGAAGGTTACCCTGGCAAGCGTTATTACGGCGGCTGCGAATACGTTGACA
>JANOVW010000630.1:0-10877 GCA_031417575.1 Rhodoferax sp.
TGGCCTCAGCAAAATCAACCCGGAGTTGGGTGAAGGCGGCGTCTTGAGCCACCTGAACGCGCACCCGTTCACCTTCTGTTTGCGGGCCCCACTGCAAGGCCACATTCGGTCCATAAATCCGGTTGGAATTGTTGGGTGTGAGTGGCGCAGGGGCTATTGGATGGGCCTGGACTGAAAAATCCACCGCCGTTGAAGCGCTTTCGAGACCCTGCGCGTCGATAGCGCGCACATTGAGCACATAACGACCATCGGCAAGCAGCGGCCAAACTGACTGCGGTTCAGAAAAAACACCTTCGAGCAATTGGCGATCCATCGCCCGGCTCGAAAAAACCTGCGCACGGTAGGCGCGTGCACCGGGTTCAGCCTGCCAAGACAGCCGGGCCGGTACGCTGGTCGCAAGCGGTGTAAACCCATTGAGTTTGGGCGCTTCGGGCAGCTTCTGTGGTGCGCTGGGCTCGGTATTGATGACGGCGCGTGTTCCAAAACCAGCCCCAACAACGATTTCGCTGGTTTTGCCTTGCGCCGCAACGCCCCCTTCCAAAACCTCGCTGAAGGCGGTTTGTGATTGCGGGTCAAAGCGGGCGCGGAATTCGGTGCCACGCACACCCAGGTTAAAAACTGGCGTGCTGACAATGTATTTTGAGGCGGCAACAGTGAGCGGTTTTACTTTGGAATCAGCGCCACCTTCCACGATTTTGAGCCGGGTTTCGCTGATGCCGGTGTTGCCGTAGACCAGCAGGTTTTCGATCAGAACCTTGCTCAACGGGGCGATGGAAATCACTGAGCCATCGGCAAATTCGACAGCAACGGTTGACTGCAAGCCAGTTTCCACGCGGTCACCCGGCAAGATGCGCGTACCAACTGGCAAGGTTTCGATGCGGACGCCATCACGAACCACCGCATTTTTTCCGTTCTCTGTTTTCACGGTGGCAACGGTGGCGCTGCTGCGCAACAGGGCCACCGGAATCTGCAGTTTGGAACCGGGCACCAAGCCTTTGGTATTGCTGATGTTGTTGAGCGACTGCAGCTTTTCCCAGTCTTGCGGCATTTTCAGAAAGCGCTTGCCAATGGAGATCAGGGAGTCTTGGCGATCGATGGTGTAGTTCCAATGATCGGTTCGTTCAGGGTTTTGGGCGCCAGCGGCCAGTGTGAGAGTGGCCAAAAGCAGGCCTGCCGCGTGCAGACGCATCCGGTTGGAACGTGTCGAGAAGTTCATTGCCTCATTTTCGGGGATTGCAAAGCTCAAAAGGGGGATTGTGGTGCCATTGCACCGCTACGCACAGAATTTGCGGTGATTGCGCCAAATAGTACCGTTCAAAATCACATCTGCTGGTAAACCACACGGTTTTAAAGCGGCAGCACCAAGCCCAATGCGCCGCCTGGTGCTTCAGCTTTGCACGTATTTGATTTCAACCTCTGCCATGTAAGTTTTAAAAAGGGCAAATTGCGCCTGAATCGTTGCCAGATCACCAGCCAGTGCAGCGGTTTCGATCAGGTCGCCCATCTCGCTAACGGGATGAAAGCCAAAGGAACTTCCGGTGCCTTTCATGTCGTGCCCGATAGCGCGCAAACGATTGAAATCGTTTTCTTGAAGACCTTCGGCAAGGCCCTGCAAATCTTCTTCGCGGCTTTTCAGGAACAGGGGGATCAAATCCTCCAGGTCACTGTCAACCTCAGCAACGGGTTTTAGTTGGGTCATTGGGTTCTCCATCAAGGGGTGGCTACTGCAAACTCGGCAGTGGCTTTTTCTGAAACGCTGAGCGCACTTTCTAAGGCAGCACGTAAATTGGCCTGTGAAACGGGCTTGGCCAAAACGTCATTGCAGCCAGCAGCCAGCGCCAGTGTTCGATGCGGTTCTCCGCCATGGGCTGTCATGGCCAAAATGGGTCGCCCGAAACCGGCACGGCGCAGCTCCTTTACCGCTTCGAGCCCGTGCAACACCGGCATTTCCATGTCCATCAAGATCACGTTGGGTGCTTTTTGAACCGCCAGATCAACCGCCTCGCGGCCATTTTTGGCTTGTAAAACGGTCAGGCCAAAACGTTTGAGAAAAATCACAGCCAAGGCCCGCAGATCATCTGCGTCTTCGGCAATCAGCACCGTGCCGTTCATCAGTTTGGGCCCGGTTGGCACAACAGGGTTTTCGGCAGGTGCCAACAAGGGCCTGGCCAGACTTACCTGGGCAGGAATTGTGAGTTTGAAACAAGTACCCACGCCAACCGTCGATTCGACACCGATAGAACCACCCATCAAATGCGCCAGTTCCTTGCTGATGGTAAGGCCCAGCCCGGTTCCGCCATGGCGTGCAGCGTCTGTGGCGTTGGCTTGCTGGAAAGCAACAAACAGGCGGCTGAGTTGCTCGCCCGACAAACCAGGGCCCGTATCGGTAACACCAAACGACAACTGCCCCTGGGCCCAGGAAACTTCCAGCGTGACGCTGCCACTGGGCGTAAATTTGAGGGCGTTTCCCACGAGATTGAGCAGAATCTGGCGCACCCGAAAGGCGTCAATTTCCAATACATCGGGTGTTTTGTCGCCAATTTTTGCGTTCAGAACCAGAGGTTTTTCTTGCGTCAAGGGGCGCATCGTGGTGATGATGTCGTCCACCAAAAGCCGCAGGCTCTCGGGCTGCTTGACGATGTGAACCTGCCCGGCTTCAAGCTTGGCCTGATCCAGAATACCGTTGATCAATGCCAACAAATGGCGGCCATTGCGGTCGATCACGCGGCTGTTGCTCATGCGGTCATCCCGCCCCAGCGCATCGCTCTTCCAATTGATATTGTTGAAGCCCAAAATAGCAGTTAGCGGCGTGCGCAGCTCATGTGTCATGTGCGCCAGAAACTGGCCTTTCAACCGGCTCGATTCTTCTGCTGCCATTTTCTCGATTTGTAAGCGCTGATTCCGGCGAAAGAGCCAAAGCTGGCGCGAAATCATGAACAGCAATTGCGCAAAAATACCCGTTAAAAGAGGCACCAGCACCGCTGTTCTGTGCCCGTACGCGTGTGCCAGGCTCGTTACAGCAATCGTGGCGACGATCAAGAGCGGGAACATGCTGCCCTGCAGCCAGATTCCAGATTGTATTTTGGGATGTGCGGCAGCCCAGGTTATCGCCAGAATGAGACCGACCAACACCAAATCGAAGCCCCACGCGCGCGGCTGGTACAAGTAGCCCTGTTTGACCATGCTGGGCAAGGCAGCCGCGAGGTACAGGCCAGCCATTCGGCCCATTGGGGTTTGTGCGAAGTCGCCCAGTATGGCGCTGGAACTGCCCACGTAAACGATTTTTCCGCGCAGCGTTTCGGCCAAGGCGGCATGCCGTGGTGAACCACTGGCGGCCAATGCCACTTCTTCAAAAGGTACCACTCTCATGCGCCAATTTTTGGGGTACTTGATATGCGCCATGCTTTGTTCGTCAACCGGCAAATCGGTGCCTGCAACGCGCACGCGGTGGCCCGCTGCCACCAGCTCAACGGGCAGGCCCGACGCCTTCAGAACCTGGAGTGTGAGGGCCGGCAGCACGGCGCCGTCGACCCGATGCAGCAAGGGTATCCGGCGCACGATGCCATCGGTATCAGCACCCATGGTGATGACACCGACCTGGGAACGCTGCAAAAAAAGCGTCCTGGGTAGCGAAAGATCCGGCCAAGCCTGCGCGGGCCAATCCGAACCTTGAACCCAAGCCACAGCGTCCAATTGTTGTCGGTAGCCTGCTTCACGCACCGCACCGCCGTAGGGCAACGATGCAGCGGCCAAGACGTTTTGGGGCGTCAGCGTACGCGCAAATTCTTCATCTCCGCGGCGCGCTTCCGAAAACAGGATGTCGAAGGCAACCACCTTGGCGCCTGCTTTCAACAAGTAGTCGTTTGCAAGGGCAAATACGTCGCGGTCATAGGGCCAAGCGCCAATTTGGGACGCCAGTTTGGCCATCGACGCCTCGTCAATGTCAACCACCACAATGTCTGAGAAATCCTGTTCATGTGCCACCAATTTGGCCACCTGGTCACCCAGCGTCAAATCAATCGAATGCCCAACAGGTGTCAAGTAAAACGTCCAGGCAACGCCCAAGGCGACGGCCGATACCCATAGGCAACGTTTCAGAAAGGCCGGAATGAGCAGTATGGCCCTCACGGTCGGCCCATCAGACAACACGGTACCGAAAAGCACGTACGGCAGCCGTTTTGCCCTTGAGCTGGGTATCCACCTGGGTTTCACCCACCAAGTGGGATACCAACTCCGGGGAACGCGCCGTAGCCCGCATCCGTTCGGTCAGCAAAATCTCGCCGGGGGCTGCCAGGTCGGTCAGGCGCGCGGCAATGTTCACGGCATCGCCAATGATGGTGTAACTCATATAGGACTGTGAGCCAATATTGCCAACGATAACTTCACCGCGGTTGATGCCGATGCCGACATCTACTGCAACTCCGTACGCCTGCTGCCAATGTTGTTTCAGTGGCAGGATTTCCCTCACAATGTCGCGCGCGGCCCGCAGGCTGCAGGCTTCGGCATCAGGCAAAGCAAGCGGCACCCCAAAGCCGATCAACAAACAATCACCTGCCATGCTCAAAACCGTGCCGTTGTAACGGTGCGCGACCGCAGTCAGGGTGCTGAAAAACTGGTTCAAAATCAACACAACTTGCGCCGGCAGCAGGGTTTCAGACATGCGGGTAAAACCCCGCATGTCGGCAAACAGGGCGACCACATCGCGTCGATTTTCATTGTTGAGTAAAAAAGCGTTGTCACCCGTTTGCAAAATTTGCTCGACGACACCCGGCGAAACATATCGCTCAAACGCGTGTTGGATAGCCGCACGTTTGGCTTCTTCAACCAGGCCGCGTTCATGTTCAAGTGCCTGACGTGCGGCCTGAAGCTTTAGCAACATCGCAACCCGGGCCCGCAATTCGTCGCGGTGGACTGGTTTGGAGAGAAATTCGTCGCACCCTGCCTGAATCCCCATAATGCGGTCGGCCTTGCTCTCCAGCGAGGTGATCAGCACAATCGGCACCATCGCTGTTGCCTTGTTGGCCTTGAAGGCCCTGCACAAATCAAACCCGTTGGCATCGGGCAATAGAACGTCCAGCAGGATCAAATTAGGCAACTGATCCTGCAACGCGGCCCACGCCTGCGCACCCGAGCGGGCAATACGGCTGTGGATGCCTTCGCCTTTCAGGTACATTGAAATCAGCGCAGCCATTTCCGGCTGGTCGTCGACGATCAAAATCGACGGTACAGCACCAGGTAGTGGCTCGATGGCTGGTTCGGGTGTCAAGCCAATTCCTTTATGCGGTTGCCTCAGCGGCGTTGATCAACGATCATACCGGCGCAACCACTCTTTCTCAAGCGGATCCACCCAACTCCCATGGGGCTCGGGCAAGGTGGGTGCAAATTGGGCAAGCTGCCCCGGGGAAGGTTTGGCGGCAAAACGTTCGCGCTCGGCGGCGGGCAGTTTGTCAAGCGCCAGTACCGTTGGGTCGCCCCACACGGTGATGTCGGCCTTGCGGCTTTGTGCTTCGGGCGAGAGCATGAAGTTGGCCAGCACCTGGGCCCCTTCTTTGGCTTTGGCATTGAACGGGATGGCCAGAAAATGCGTGTTGCCGATGGTGCCGGCACTGAGCTGGTAGCTGCTCACGGTATCGGCCATGCGTTTGGCCGCAATTTCGTTGGCAGCTTCATTTGGGTTGAAGGTGAAGCCCAACATCAGCTCGCCGTCATTCATCATTTGGCGCATCGCCCCGGCGTTTTGCACAAACTGTTTGCCATTGCGCCACAAATGCGGGTGCAGGGCATCGAGATAGGCCCACAACGGTGCGGCGGCCCTGGCAAGCGCTTCGGGGGTGGCGGGTTTATACAAAGCACTGCGGTCTGCATTGAACTCGACCAGCGCTTGTTTGATAAAGGTGGTGCCGTGAAAGTTGGGTGGGCGCGGGTAGGTGACGCGCCCTGGGTTGGCCTTGGCAAATTCCACCAGGGCCGCCATGCTTTTGGGTGGGTTGGCCACCTTCTTGCTATCAGCGTAAAAGGTCAATTGCGCCATGCCCCAAGGGGCTTCCATGCCCTCGACCGGCTCCGAAAAATCAAGCCTTGTGGTGGGTTTTCCCACCACATCAACATATTGAAAGCTGGGCAGGCTCTCGGCGAACGGGCCAAACAGCAGGCCTTCGCGTTTCATGGCCAGAAAGTTCTCGCCGTTGATCCAGACCAGGTCTACCGAACCATCCGCCAGCTTGCCGGCTACTTTTTCACTGCGCACGCGTTTCACCACGTCCGCGGTGTCGGTCACTTTCACATGTTCTACCTTGACGCCGTAACGTTGCAGAACCTGCGTACCGGCCCACTGCAAATACGCGTTGATGCGTTCACTACCGGCCCAGGCATTGAAATAAACCGTTTGCCCGCGGGCTTTGGTTTCAATCGCCGGCCAGGCGGTACCGGTTTGGGCAAACAGCGGTGCCGCCGCACTGGCAGTGAGCAGAGACAAAACAATTCGGCGTTGAATCATGGGTTGGAGTTCGGGTCGGTGGTTAAACAAACAAAATATGCAAAACAAGCAAGGTGAGTTGATTTGCCATTGTTTGTCGCGCCAGCCCTATGATACTTACGCTGGTCAAACAGGCTTTTTCACGCCAGCAGGGCTTGCGCAAACTCCCGGGCATTGAAGGTTTCCAGCTCGTCGAGCTTTTCGCCCACCCCAATGAAATAAACCGGCACGGGCCGCTCCCGCGCAATGGCTGCCAGCATGCCGCCTTTGGCCGTGCCATCGAGTTTGGTGACGATCAGGCCCGTCAGTTTCAGCGCATCGTCAAATGCCTTGACTTGCATCAGCGCGTTTTGGCCGGTGTTGCCGTCGATCACCAGCAGAACTTCATGCGGCCCGGAAGGGTCAGCCTTTTGGATGACCCGTTTGATCTTTTTCAGCTCCTCCATCAAATGGATTTGCGAGGGTAGCCGCCCCGCTGTGTCAATCAGCACCACATCTTTGCCGCGGGCCTTGCCGGCGGTAACCGCATCAAAACTCACGGCGGCCGGGTCACCACCCTCCTGGCTGACGATTTCTACTGTGTTGCGGTCGGCCCACACGGTTAGCTGCTCGCGCGCTGCCGCGCGAAAGGTATCGGCGGCGGCCAGCAACACACTGGCGCCGCTGTCGGCCAGGTGTTTGGTGAGTTTGCCGATGGAAGTGGTTTTGCCCGCGCCATTGACCCCCACTACCATCATCACAGTGGGCGTGTATTGGCCCACTACAAGGGGTTTTTCGAGCGGCTTGAGCATATCGGTCAGCGAGGCAATCAGCACGTTCTTGAGCGCAACCGGGTGGGTGATGCCGTTCGTTTTAACCTTGTTGCGCATGTCTGCGAGCAGGGTTTCGGTGGCAGCCACACCGGTATCGGCCATCAGCAGGGCGCTTTCAAGGTCTTCATACAACGCTTCGTTGATCTGCGTGCCGCCAAATACGCCTGAAATGCTGTTGGCCGTTTTGCCCAAACCCGCCTTGAGTTTGTCGAGCCACTTTTGCCGCTCGGGCTGCGTGGCGTTGGGCAGCGGAATCTCGATGGCCGCCGCCAGGGCTGTGCCAATCAGCGAACCCCGGACTGGCGGGGGCGTTGCCAACAGGCCTGGGGCGGGTACGCCAGCGGGTGCAAGTGCGGTGCCAGGCGCAGCAACAGGCGAAGCAACAGGCGAAGCAACAGGTGCAGCAGCGGGCGCAGGTGGAGATTTTTTCTTGAAAAAACTGAACATTAAGGTCTTCTTAGAATCGAAGTATTCTATGAAACGACACTTTCTCTGGTCTTGCGCTGCCGCAATGGCGCTGCAATTGGCAATGGGTGCCCCAACCGCCCAAGCCCAAAACACTGCCAAAGTTGAACAATTCACATTGGCCAATGGTCTGACGGTGATCGTCAAGCCCGACAAACGCGCCCCCACTGCCGTGCACATGTTGTGGGTGCGGGTGGGCTCGATGGACGAGGTCGACGGCACCAGCGGCGTGGCCCATGTGCTGGAACACATGATGTTCAAGGGCACGCCCACGGTGAAGCCGGGCGAATCGTCGCGCATCGTGGCGGCGCTGGGGGGCCGTGAAAACGCCTTTACCGCTACCGATTACACCGGTTATTACCAGCAAATACCCAGCAACCGCCTGGAAGACGTGATGAAGCTCGAAGCCGACCGTTTTGCCAATAACCAATGGGCTGACGATGTGTTTTTGAAAGAACTTGAAGTGGTGAAGGAAGAGCGCCGCTCCCGCACCGAAGACAACCCGCGCGGCCTGATGGGTGAACTGCTCAACGCCACCGTGTTTGTGGCTTCACCGTATCGGCGCCCGATTGTGGGCTGGATGAGCGACCTCGATGCCATGGTGCCCGCCGATGCGCGTGATTTCCTCAAAACCTGGTACGTGCCGGCCAATGCCGCCGTGGTGGTGGCCGGTGATGTGGAGTTGGCCGAGGTGCGCCGCTTGGCTGAGAAATATTACGGGGCCATACCGGCGCGGGCGGTACCGGCCCGCAAACCCCGGCTGGAGCCGGTGCAGGCCGGTTTGCGGCGCATCGAGTTCAAGGCGCCAGCCGAACAAGCCTATGTCACGCTGGCGTTCAAGGTGCCATCCTTGCAATCACTCGACAACCCGGGTGAGGCTGGCCAGGATGCCTTGGCCCTCACCGTGCTGGCCGCCGTGCTGGACGGCTACAGCGGTGCCCGCCTGGACCGTGCCCTCGGGCAGGGAGAGAACCGCCTGGCCGACAGCTCAGGCGCCTACAACGGCCTGTGGGGCCGGGGCCCCAAGCTGTTTTACCTGGATGGCGTGCCAGCCCAGGGCAAAACACCTGAAGCCGTCGAAAGCGCCCTGCGCGAGCAAGTAGCCCGGGTGGCGCGCGAGGGTGTCACCGATGCCGAGTTGAACCGAGTCAAAACCCAGTGGGTCGCCAGCGAGGTTTACAAGCTTGATTCAGTCTTTAACCAGGCCCGTTCGCTGGGCAGCTATTGGATTCAAGGCCTGCCGCTGGACGCGGGCGAACAACTCATCACCCGTTTGCGCGCCATTACAGCAGCGCAGGTTCAAGCCGTCGCCAAGAAGTATTTTGGCGATGACCAACTGACCGTGGCCACTTTGCGCCCCCAGCCACTGGATAGAACCCGCAAACCCCGCGTCCCTGTCGCAGCAGGCCGCCATTGATCGCGCCAACACCACCCATGATTACTCTCAAAAATATAGCGCGTGATGCTATTTTCACGTGTGTTGCAGGCCTTTTTTGCTTAAGCACTTGGGCCGCCATTCCCGTACAGCACTGGACCCACAGCAACGGCGCCAAAATTTATCTGGTGGAAAGCCCCGGCATCGCCATGGTTGATGTGCGGGTCGATCTTGATGCGGGCAGCCGTCGCGACCCGCCGGGCAAAAGTGGCTTGGCCAGCGCCAGCGCCAGCATGATCTCGTTGGGGGTATTGGCCAGCAGCCATGGCCTGGCCCTGGATGAAAACGCCCTGGGTGAAGCCTGGGCTGATTTGGGGGCCTCATTCGGCGCGGGTGCCAGTGCCGACCGCATGAGCTTTTCATTACGTTCACTTACCTACCCCGATTTGTTGCCCAAAGCTGTCGATTTGGCAGCCCGCCTGATTGCCGAGCCCGCCTTCCCTGCCAGCTTGTGGCAACGCAACCGCGAGCGCAGCATAGCGGCCATCAAAGAAGCCAACACCCGGCCCGGCACGATAGCGGGGCGCACCTTTGCCAAAGCCGTTTACGGCGCGCACCCGTATGGCACAGAAGTCACCGAGGCCAGCTTGGCCCAGATCAGTGTGGACGACATGAAAGCCCTGCACGCCAGCAGCGTGGCGGCGTGCCGTGCGGTGGTGAGCATCGTGGGGGCGCAAACCCGGGCCCAGGCCGATGCGCTGGTCGGCCAGTTGCTGGGCAAAGTCAAACCCTTGGCCTCCATGTCGGCCCTGAAAGCCGATTGCTCACCCTGGGCCGCTGTGCCCGAAGTGGCCACCTTAAGCACAGCCAAAGAAGAAAGAATCCCGTTCGATTCCGCCCAGGCCCACGTGCTTATCGGCCAGCCCGGCTTCAAGCGCGATGACCCGGATTTCTTCGCCCTCACCGTCGGCAATTACATTCTGGGCGGTGGTGGTTTCGTCTCGCGCCTGTACGCCGAGGTGCGCGAAAAGCGGGGCTTAAGCTACAGCGTGTACAGCTACTTTTCGCCCGGCCTGCACGCCGGCGCCTTCACCATCGGCCTGCAAACCCGGCCCGACCAGGCCGCCCAAGCGGTGCAAGTATCGCGCGACGTGCTGAAAACATTTTTGACTGAGGGCCCCACGCCAGCCGAACTCAAAGCCGCCAAAGACAACCTGGTTGGCGGTTTTGCCCTGCGCATCGACAGCAATGCCAAGCTGCTGGACAACGTTTCCAACATCGGCTGGAACAACCTCAAACTCGATTACCTCGACACCTGGACAAAAGCCGTCGAAAAGGTCACGCTCGAAGACATCAAGGCCGCCTTCAACCGCAAGTTGCGGGCCGATGCGATGGTGACGGTGGTGGTGGGTGGGGCGCCATGAGGCCAAACGGTGGTGGCCATCACTCCGGAGCGCAAAACCACGAAATCCGCATCATCGGCGGCCAATGGAAACGCACCAAACTCAAGGTGATCGACAAACCCGGCCTGCGCCCCACGCCCGACCGGGTGCGGGAAACGCTCTTTAACTGGCTGGGCCAGGATTTGAGCGGCTGGCGCTGTGTCGACGCGTTTGCCGGTACCGGGGCCTTGGGGTTTGAAGCGGCTTCGCGCGGGGCTTTGCAGGTGCATGTGCTGGAGCAAGACAAGGCGCTGGTGGCGCAGCTCGAAAGCGTTCAGCACCAGCTCAAGGCCGCGGCGGTGCAGGTG
>JANOVW010000631.1:0-4337 GCA_031417575.1 Rhodoferax sp.
CGACCCGGAATTTCTGGTGGCGCTGGCCGCTTTTGTGCGGCGCAATTCGCGCGAGCGCGCCACCACCTTGAGCGGGCAACTGCCAGGCTATGCCGTGAACGCGGGCAAAGATTATGTGGTGATCACCTTGGCCGATAACGGCCAACATGCCTACCACCCGGTTCATGTCGATGAATTCGAAGGAGAAACCGGCTCGGCCAGAGTAAAGACCAGTACCAGTAGCTATGAAATCCGCAGCAATTCTCGGCTGAATGACATCTGCATTGTGGGCACTGTGAATGGCCTGCCCTTCACGGCACAGGTTGAGCGCGGCACGCCCAAAAACCCGCTGGCGCTGCGCATGCAGCACAACGGCACGCGCATTGATGCGCTGGTGGTCTCCAAACGCATGGCCGAGCTGCAGGCGCTGATGCCCTTCAAGGTGCCGCCTGACATGAGCCGTTTTGTGCTCTCGCCCATGCCGGGTTTGCTGGTTGATGTGGCCGTGCAACCCGGCCAAAAAGTGCTGGCTGGCGAGCGTGTGGCCGTGATCGAAGCCATGAAGATGGAAAACGTCTTGTTTGCTGCGGCCGATGGTGTGGTCGGCAAGGTGCTGGCGCAAAAAGGGGAGTCACTCACGGTTGACCAGCCGATTGTTGAATTCGCCTGACCCGATTCAGGCTGTTTGAAAAAAGGAAAAACCATGACACAAAGCGAATTTGAAGCCGAGGCGCTGGCCAATGGCTACGCTGCGCCGGTTGAGGTCAGCAAAGCAGTGGGCTACCAAATGGGCAACCACGACCATCCGTTTGATGCTTTCGCCCTCATCACCGCCGGGCAAATTGACATTGGCGTGGCCGGTGTTGTGGCCAGTTACCGTGCCGGCGAGGTGTTTCGCCTTCCCCGGCAAACCGTTCACACCGAAGCAGCCATTGAACATGGCGTCACCTACCTGGCAGCGCGCCGCTTGGCGGCCGCATGAGTCGGCCTTTCAAAGTGCTGGGCATCCAGCAAATTGCCATCGGCGGCCCCAGCAAAGCCAAGTTGCGGGAGCTGTGGGTAGACATGTTGGGGCTGGAGGTTACCGGCAACTTCGTCAGCGAACGCGAAAACGTCGATGAAGACATTTGCGCCATGGGCTCCGGTGCCTTCAAGGTCGAGGTTGACCTGATGCAGCCCATTGACCCCGACAAAAAACCTGCTGTTCACACCACGCCGCTGAACCATGTGGGGCTTTGGATCGACGATTTGCCCGCCGCCGTGCAATGGCTCACCGGCAAAGGCGTACGGTTTGCACCAGGCGGCATTCGCAAAGGCGCAGCCGGTTTTGACATCTGCTTTTTGCACCCCAAAGCCAATGACGAGTTCCCGATTGCGGGTGAGGGCGTTTTGATCGAACTGGTGCAAGCGCCACCCGAGGTGACGCAGGCCTTCCGCAAATTGGCATCCGTGTGATTTGTCTCACTTTTAGACACAAATGCGACAACCATCGGGATTTACCCGAACGTTAGGCGGGCCGGGCCTCTTTAGACTTCCAACACCCTGAGACCCGAATCAACGGATTCAACAAGCAGGGGTACAAGGAGTCAGTTTTGCTGCCAACCAATATCGCCAATCCGGCCTATTTCCACAAGGTCGTCGATTGTCAATACGCTTGCCCCGCCCACACCCCCGTTCCTGAGTACATCCGCCTGATCGGACAGGGTCGCTACAGCGATGCTTACATGATCAATTGGGTGTCCAACGTTTTCCCGGGCATCCTGGGGCGCACCTGCGACCGCCCGTGTGAGCCGGCCTGCAGGCGTAGCCGCGTTGAAGACGAAGACAGCGGGCTGCCCGAACCCGTTGCCATCTGCCGGCTCAAACGCGTGGCGGCCGACATGAAATCGGATGTCTCCAAACGCATGCCCAAACTGGCGCCCAAAAACGGCAAGCGCATCGCTTGCATCGGTGCGGGGCCTGCCTCACTCACCGTGGCCCGAGATTTGGCGCCCCTGGGGTATGACATCACGGTGTTTGAAGGGGAGGCCAAAGCCGGTGGTTTTATGTGGTCGCAAATCCCCCGGTTTCGTTTGCCTGAATCGGTGATTGACGAAGAAACCGGCTACATCCTGGACATGGGCGTGCACTTCAAGGGCAACCAAAAAGTGGAGTCGATGAAGGGCTTGATGGCCGAGGGCTACGATGCCGTTTTTGTGGGTTGTGGCGCACCGCGCGGGCGCGATTTGCACTTGCCAGGGCGCGAAGCCATCACGGAAAACATCCACATCGGCATTGACTGGCTGGCCTCGGTGTCGTTTGGTCACATCACCAGCATTGGCAAGCGTGTGATTGTGCTGGGTGGCGGCAATACGGCCATGGATTGCTGCCGCTCGTCACGCCGTTTGGGTGGCACTGAAGTCAAGGTGATTGTGCGCAGCGGCTTTGAAGAAATGAAGGCTTCGCCCTGGGAGAAGGAAGACGCCCAGCACGAAGGCATTCCCATCATCAACTTCCATGTGCCCAAAACCTTTGAGCACGCCAACGGCAAGCTCACGGGCATGACGTTTGAAGTTGTAAAAGCCGTCTACAACGAGCAAGGCGTTCGAAGCCTGGTGCCCACCGGCGTGCCCGATGTGCTGGTCGAATGTGATGCCGTGCTGATCGCGGTAGGTCAGGAAAACGCCTTCCCCTGGATCGAGAACGATTGCGGCATCAGCTTTGACAAATGGGGTTTGCCGGTGCTGAACAAGGAAACGTTCCAATCCAGCGTGGCCAACGTCTTCTTTGGTGGCGATTCGGCTTTTGGGCCCAAAAACATCATCACCGCCGTGGCGCACGGGCATGACGTGGCGGTATCGATTGATTTGCTGTTGAGCGGCCAGGCAGTAGATCGCCGCCCCGACCCGATGACCAACCTGATGTCGGCCAAGATGGGCATTCACGAATGGGCCTATGACAACGACACCTCCAACGACCTGCGTTACAAAGTGCCATGGGCCAAAGCAGAAATGGCGCTGGCCAGCATCAAGGTGGAGGTCGAACTCGGCTTTGACGCCGCCACGGCCTTCAAAGAAGCCCAGCGCTGCCTGAATTGCGACGTGCAAACGGTATTCACGCAAGACACCTGTATTGAATGTGACGCCTGCGTGGATATCTGCCCGATGGACTGCATCACCTTCACGCCCAACGGTGATGAACCCGATTTGCGAACGCGCCTGAAAGCGCCTGCGGTCAACCTGGCGCAAGACCTGTATGTCTCGGGTGTGATGAAAACCGGCAATGTGATGGTGAAAGACGAAGACGTTTGCCTGCACTGCGGCTTGTGCGCCGAGCGCTGCCCGACGGGTGCCTGGGACATGCAGAAGTTTTTGCTGCTGACACCCAAGGCGACGCCTTTTGGACTCGCCGGGAAAATCGAAGCCAAGGCTTCCCAGCAAAAGATGGAGGTTATGGCGTGAAAAGAATTGAAGCGGTGAACGATTTCGTCATCAAATTTGCCAATGTGAACGGCTCGGGTTCGGCTTCGGCCAACGAGCTGTTTGCCAAGGCTATTTTGCGCATGGGGGTGCCGGTGAGCCCGCGCAATATCTTTCCCAGCAACATTCAGGGCCTGCCCACCTGGTACGAAGCCCGCGTCAGTGAAAAAGGCTACCTGGGCCGTCGCGGTGGCATCGACATGATGGTCGCCATGAACCCGCAAACCTGGGATGCCGACGTGGCTGAGATCGACAGCGGGGGCTACCTGTTTTATGACAGCACCAAGCCCCTGCCCAAATCCAAATTCCGTGACGATGTGCATGTGATTGGCATGCCGCTCACTGAAATATCCAACGCGGTCTACCCTGATCCGCGCCAGCGCCAGCTGTTCAAAAACATTATTTACGTGGGCGCATTGAGCGTGCTGCTGGATGTGGAAGAGGGCGTGTTCGAGAAGCTGTTTGCCGAAACCTACAAAGGCAAAGAGAAGCTGCTCGATTCCAACCTGAAGGCGCTGCGCCTGGGGCGCAATTTCGCCACCGAACACCTGAGTGGTGCTTTGGGCATCCGGGTGCAGCGGGCCGACAAGGTGGGCGATTTGATCTTCGCCGAAGGCAATGCGGCAGCGGCCCTGGGTTGTGTGTATGGCGGTGCCACAGTGGCCGCCTGGTACCCCATCACGCCATCATCGTCTGTGGCCGAGGCTTTCCAGAAATACTGTGCCAAGTTCCGGGTCGATGCCGCCACCGGACAAAACAATTACGCCATCATCCAGGCTGAAGACGAGATTGCCTCCATCGGCATGGTGGTAGGCGCGGGCTGGAACGGCGCGCGCGCCTTCACCGCCACCTCGGGCCCCGGCGTCTCGCTCATGACCGAGTTCATTGGCCTGGCCTACT
>JANOVW010000632.1:0-3303 GCA_031417575.1 Rhodoferax sp.
CGATTCGCGCCGCAATACATTGCAGATGATGCGGCCTTGGCGGAACACCCAGATGCGATCCACCAAGTCAAACACCTGGCGCAGGTTGTGGCTGATCAAAATGAGCGGCACGCCGCGCGCTTTGAGGCCCTGAATGATCAGCTCAACCCGGGCGGTCTCTGCCACGCCCAGCGCGGCGGTGGGCTCGTCCAGAATAATGAGTTTTTGGGCAAACCCGGCGGCGCGGGCAATCGCCACACACTGCGCTGGCCGCCCGACATGCCGCGCAGGCTCTCTGACATGTCCTGAATCTTTACCCCGGTGGTGGCCAGCATGGCGCTGGATTTCTCACGCATGGCCGCATGGTTTAGCACCGACAGCGGCCCTAGGTTGAAGCGGGTGATTTCGCGGCCCAGGAAGATATTGGCCGGCACGTCCAGGTCTTCGGCCAAGGCCAGGGTTTGGTAAACGGTTTCAATGCCCTGATCCCGTGCGTCCAGCGGCGATTTGAAACTGACTGGTTTGCCATCGAGCAGGATTTGCCCTTCATTGGGGCGCTCGACCCCGGTGATAAGCCGCACAAAGGTGCTTTTGCCGGCGCCGTTGTCGCCCACGATGGCTGCGTGTTCGCACGGCTGCAGGTTGAAGTCGGCATGTGTCAGCGCCTTCACGCCGCCGTAGTGTTTGGTCAGGCGCTGGATCGCCAAAATGGGTGTGGGTGTTGTCATATCAGTCCCTTGGAATGAGATAGCCTAGGCGCAAAGCATGCCAGAATCCGCTCGAATTTGTATTAGTAAAACTACTTGATTTATTAATTCAAATTTGTGGTTAAATCCGTTTCGGCTGGTGTCTTGATGATGCTGCCAATTTCCATTCCATCACGCCCCATCGAGGAGACACCCATGATTTCAAAGCGTCAATTTGGCCTGTTGGCCGTGACACTTGCTGCCGCAGCCCTGGTTGCTTGCGGTAAAAAAGAAGAAGCCAAACCAGCTGCTGCTGCGCCCGCCGCGCCAGCCGCAGCCGCCGCGCCTGAGCTTGTCATTGCCTACATCACCAACGGCAACACCAATGAAGGCTGGACGCTGATCAACGGCGGCGCCAAAGCGGGCGGCACTGGCCCCGGCATCAAGCTGATCGAACTGGCCGCCGAAAAAGGCGAACTCTCCAAACAGCTGGCGATTGTGGAAGACATGATCACCCGCAAAGTGAACGCGATTGCCATCGCACCAGTCGACAGCGCTGGTATCGCCCCCGCAGTGGCCAAAGCCCTGGCCGCTGGTATCCCGGTTGTGGCAGTTGACACCGGCATCACCGGTGCCGAGATCACGAGCTATGTCGCTACCGACAACGTACCCGCTGCCAAAACCCAAGGCGACTGGACAGCCGACCAGGTGGGCGATACCGACACCGTGATTTACGTCACCGGTGACCAAGCCCAATCCACCGGCCGTGAACGCAAAGAAGGTTTCCTGGCGGGCCTGAAAGCCAAAAAGCCCAATGTGAAAGTGGTTGAAGTGCCCACCACATGGGACCAGACCATGGCCCAAAACGGCGTAGAAGCCGCCTTGCGCGCCAACCCCAAAGCCAAAGTGATCGCCTGCGCCTGGGACGGCGGTGCCCTGGGTGCCAAGGCCGCACTGCTGGCCGCTGGCAAAAAAGCCGGTGACGTGAAGATTGCTGGTTTCGACGGCTCCCCCGGTGGCCTGGACATGATGAAGGAAGGCTGGCAACAAGCCAATTCGGCCCAGATGTTGGCCAAGATCGGCAAAGTCGGTGTCGAAACCGCCATCAAGGCTGCCAAAAAAGAAGCCGTCGAGAAACGCATCGACACCGGCTCCTTCCTGGTGTTGCCTGCCAACGTAGACCAGTTCGCCAAGGATTCGGGCGTTGCCCAGTTCATGAAGGTGAAGTGATCAGGTTTTGATTCAGTGAGTTGGCGACTGCCCTTCAACCGGCAGTCGCTTTTTTTTAAGAATTTTCCCGGGATGCCCATGCTCAAAAATCTGACCCGCCAGGAGTGGTATGGCGCTTTGGTTGCCGTGCTGGTGTTGGGCGTGCTGCTGACATTCGCATCCCCCTATTTCCTGACCACCGGCAACCTCTCCAACATATTGGTGCAGGCCTCAGTGATCGCCTTGCTGGCCGGTGGCCAAACCTTTGTTATTTTGACCGGCGGCGTTGATTTGGCCGTCGGTGCGTTGACGGCCCTGGCCGGCGCAGTGGCCGGGCACTTGATGATCAAGCTGGGCATCAACCCCTATGTCGCCATGATGGCAGCGCTGGCCATTGGTGCAGCGGTCGGTTTGTTCAATGGTTATTTGGTGGCCTTTGTCGGCATTCCTTCTTTCATCGTCACCTTGGGTGGCCTCACCTTGTGGCGCGGCCTGGCGTTTGACGCAACCGGCGGGTTTGACAACGCCGGGCTGCCCGCCCCCCTGCCCTTCATCGGGTACGGCACGTTTTTGGGTGTGCCCATGCCGATCTGGATCACCGGGGTGTTTTTCATTGCGATGGCTTTTATTCTGGGCAGCACCAAGCTCGGGCGCTACGTTTACGCCATGGGCTCGAACGAAATGGGCGCACGCCAGGTGGGCATCAACATCCGTGGCTACAAATTGGCTGTTTACATCGTATGTGGCTTGAGTTGTGCATTGGGCGCAATTGTTTTGATGGCACGCATGGATTCTTCCAGCGGCAAGATGGCGCAAATGTTTGAGCTTGATGCGATTGCCGCCGTGATTCTGGGTGGCACGTCATTGTTTGGCGGGCGCGGCTCGATTTGGGGTAGTTTGCTCGGCGCGGTGCTCATCACCATGATCCGCAATGGCATGAACCTGATGGAGATCTCGCAGTTCAAACAAATGATGGCCATTGGCGCGGTGGTCATCGTCGCGGTCTGGATCGACGTGTTGCGCCGACAGCACTTGCTAAAAAAATAGCCTTCCAGTCGTGCCGACCTAAACCACAAACCCGCCATGGCATCAAAAATCTGGGTTCTGGGTGAGGCCCTGATGGACTGTGTGGCGCAGCCCGACGGCAGTTTGCGCCCTTTCATGGGAGGCAGCCCGTTTAACCTGGCCCGCGCCGCTGCGCTGCGCTTGGGCGGTTCCGCTGCGCTGCGCCTGGGCGGCAACGCACCCGTCAGCTTTATCAACCCGTTGTCCACCGACGCTTTTGGCGACCGCATGCGGGCGCAATTTGCTGCAGACGGCGTGCAAACCGTGCTGCCGGCGAGCCGTTTGCCCACCTCGCTCGCCGTCGTGCAGATCAAAAACGGCCAGCCCAGTTACGGCTTTTACCGCCAAGGCATTGCCGATCGCG
>JANOVW010000633.1:0-2436 GCA_031417575.1 Rhodoferax sp.
TGTTGAGCCGCTCCACCACGCCCTTGGGCGTTTTGGCTGGAACAAACATGGCATACCAGGAATCCACTTCGAAATCCTTGATGCCTACTTCCTGCAGGGTTGGCACCTGCGGAAACGCCGTGCTGCGCTTCACAGTCGAAACACCCAGTGCCTTGAGCTGACCCGATTTGACAAATGCGGCAGCCGCCGGGATGGACACCCACAACAGGGGAACCTGTCCGCCCACCACATCGTTGACAGCCGGGCCACCGCCACGATACGGAATATGGGTCATGTGGGTGCCGGTGCGCAGCTTCAACAGTTCGCCGGCCAAATGACCCGGCGAACCGTTGCCAACCGAGGCGTAAGACAACAAGCCCGGTTTGGCTTTGGCCAGGGCAATCAATTCCGGCAGTGATTGCACCGGCAACTGGGGATGGGCCACCAGAATTTGCGGCAACGATGCCACCATGCCGACGGATTCGAAATCCCGCACCGTATCAAACGGGAGCTTGGGATAAATGGCCGGGTTGATGGTGTGTGAACTCAGCGTGAACAAAACGGTGTGCCCATCGGGCGCAGCGCGGGATGCGACTTCTGTTCCAACCGAACCGCCAGCGCCACCTTTGTTGTCAATCATGATGGGCTGCCCCAAGGCTGCCTGGAAACGCTCTTGAACGATGCGGGCAATTACATCGGTGCCACCACCGGCCGGATAGGGCACCAAAAAACGGATGGGTTTGTCGGGGTAGTTGTTGGCGCGGGCAATGCCGGCCCAGGGTAGCGAGAGGGCCAAAACCCCTTTGCCGGCGTTTTTGAGCAACTGGCGGCGGGCAAGCGGTGCGGTGAAAGGGGTCATGGTTTTACACACAGAGGGGGTTAAGCGGGCTGGCTCACAGGTGCCCGACGGGGTGCCGAAGAACCCTTGATTTGGGTGCGGTGCATGACGCGCCGAGCTTTGGCATCAAAAGCGTCGCGGCGGTGCATGGTGGTGCGGTTGTCCCACAACACCAAGTCGCCCAGCGCCCAGCGGTGTTGGTAAACGGCCGCGTCGATGTAACGCCACAGGTCGTCCAGCAGCGCTTCTGATTCCGCCAGCTCCAAACCCATCACATAGGCGTTACGCCGCCGACCCAGGTACAAGGCTTGGTCGCCTGAAACCGGGTGCTGGATAACAGCCGGGTGCGGCGTGCCAACGGAGGTGCGCGGGTTGTCGGTCGGCACCAAGCCCTTGCGCACATAGCCTCCAGAATCGAAAGTGCCGTCGTGTTTGATGTCCAGCCCAGCGACACGCTGCGCCAAGGCGGCGGGCATGCTGGCCAAGGCTGCTTTCATGCTGCAAAACCAGGTGTCACCGCCCACCGCAGGGATTTCCAGCGAAAACAACATTGATGCATCGGGCGGCTCTGCCGCGTAGCTCATGTCGGTGTGCCAGGTGGCTTCACCATCGCCCAAGGCACCAATCGGCTCGCCTGATGCATCCAGGACATTGGAAACAACATATACCTCGGGGTAACCTTCTGGGGATTTGCGCCCGGCGCCCTGGTTGGGCGGGGAGTCCAAAGCGCCGAAATGCCGCGAAAACCGCAACAAGTCATCATCGGACAAATGCTGGTTCCTGAAAACCAGCACGTCATGCTGATACCAAGCTTGTTTGATCGCATCCACCATCGGGCCGTCGGCCCGTGACAGATCCAGACCTTTGATTTCAGCGCCAATCTGGCCCAAAGGATGAACATCAATTTCAGCGATTTGACTCATGGCTTATGCTTTCTGAATAGTTTCGGTGGCGGTGGAACTCTGATTTGAACCCAGCGCCGAGCGTCACCGCTGTTAAGCAATAGAAGCCTGCAATTGTCATGCCGGGCAAGCTCATTGCAAAATGCAATCAATAGCCTACTATTTCAGCGGTTTTTCGCAACGTCTCGCGTGTGGCTATTGATATATTGCAAATTGCAACACACAACATTTCGTCGGAGGGTACGGTTAATCTTTGGACGCTTTGCTCTGCACCAGGCGGTATGCTTGTTTTGGGTGATAACCAGGTCAACTGGCACTGCGGGCTGCGCGGATGAATTCGGTCAGTTTGGCGCCATCAAGCAGCCCGCCGTCGGCACGGCTGCCGCGCACACCATTGCAAATATCCAGGCCATGCGGGCGCACCGTCTGGACGGCATCTGCCGCATTTTCGGGATTCAGCCCGCCCGCCAGCAGCACCGGTACAGGCGAGTTATCCACAATTTGTGCACTTATTTTCCAGTCATGCGTTCGGCCAGTGCCACCCAGCTCTTTGACGTTCAAGTTCGGGTTTCCAGAATCGAGCAACAACAGGTCGACCATGGGTGCAACCGCCATGGCCTGGTGATATGACGTTTCATTAAGCACATGGATGACCTGCACCAATTTCACCCTGGGAAGGTGGTGGCGCAAGGCCAGCAGCTCAGACGGTGCAACCGC
>JANOVW010000634.1:0-3638 GCA_031417575.1 Rhodoferax sp.
GCGGCTTCCGGCCTGCGCGCTGGGGTTTATGCGCACCACCTGCGCCGTGGGCGCCTGGGTGGCACCTTCGATCAGCAAGGTGGCGTTTTGCCCGACCCGAACACTGACTGAATCGGCCGCGCTCAAGGTCGCCTCCAGTTCCAGGCGGCTCAAATCGACGATTTCCAGCACCCGTGCATCAATGCCCACACGTTCACCCGGCTGCGCCAGGCGCTGCGCGACCACCCCGCTGATGGGCGACTTCAAGACTGTGTCGTCCAGCGCGCGTTTGGCCAGTTCTACCGCAGCCAAAGCCGCTTTGTGGGTCGATTGCGCGCCCAATAACTGGGCAGACGAGGTGTCGAGTGCGGTTTTGGAGATAAAGCCCTGGTCGACCAGTGAGCGGTTGTTGTCAAAACTGCGCTGCGCAATGTCAATTTGTGATTTGGCGGCATCGGCTTGTTCTTGCGCCTGCTTGATACGCCACACGATATCGGTGGCATCGACCTTGGCGACCACTTGGCCCGCCTTGACAACATCGCCTTCGCGCACGGTCAAGGCCTGCAATTCGCCGGCCACACGGGCCTTGATGATGGCCGAGTTGACGGCCTTTAACGCGCCAGAAATCGGCAAACCCTGGGCCAACTCGCGCGACTTCACATGCAACACGTCTGTTTGGGCCAGTTCAATCGCGGCGAGCGCGGGCTGGCTTGCGAGTGCCGCAGCGGCGGTCTGCTGGGCCTTTTTGGCGGCCAAAGCCCGAAAAACGCCAAAACCCAAGGCGGCGACGACCAACAGGGCAATCGCCCATTTCACGATTCGGTTCATTCAGACGCTTCCTTTTTCAATTCACAGGGGTTTATTTGACGGTTCAAGCAGGCCACCCAGCAATACGTTCACTTGGGTGGTCAGAAAATCTTGAGGATTCAGCAACTGGCAGGGCGCGGGCGCGCCTACGACCGCGTGTTTCCAGACCACCAGGTAAAGCATGGGGGCGACAAAAGCATGCACCAGATGGATCAAATCAATATCGGCGCGAAATTCACCGCGTTGCACGCCGCGCTGCAAGATGCGCAAGACCAGGGCGTTGCCCGGCTCGATCACTTCATCGAGATAAAAACGCGCCAGATCCGGGAACTTGGCGCCTTCGGCCATCATTAATTTGCTGATGCCCGAGGCTTGTGTTGCGCCCACGTGCTCCCACCAGCCCTGGGCGCACAAATGCAGCATGTCTGCCGTGCTGCCTCCATGGTTCAGCAACTGCTCGTGCCAATTGGGGTAGTGGCTGGTGATGTTGTGCCGCACCACCGCCTTGAAGAGCTCTTCTTTGCTGGCGAAATACAAAAACAAGGTGCCTTTGGAGACGCCCGCGCGCTGCGCCACTTCTTCAGCCCGGGTGGCGGCAAAGCCTTTTTCAACAAACAAATCCAGCGCGGCCGCCAGCAATTCGCCGGGGCGGGCATCTTTGCGGCGTTCGCGTTTGTGCAAAGCCACCAAACCATCCGCCGGTGGACGGTGCTCAACAGGCGGGTCGGTTGGCGTGTCCGAAGTTGACGGTGGCATGGGGCGACTATTTAATGACTGACTGGTTGGTTATTTGAAAGTTTAGCCGCTTTTTGGATGTTTGTCTGGTAGTGTGGGTTGCTTTCTTTAGGTCATATTTTTTAATAAATTTTGGAATAAGCAACGTAAATATGCAAAATTAGATCTAAATTACTACTAAATATATAGCTATTAGTGCAATTATCGTGTCAACAATTGACCCCATTTGTAAGGAGCAATAGGTGGAAACAAAAAAAGCAAACCGGGTAAGCGGCTTGCTTTTTGCTGGGCACCCCTGTGGTGCCGGGTTCTGGTCAAGCCCCGCGGTTGCCGGGCCTTCTCAGTCGGATTTTTTGACGATTAGCGCCCGTAAACCTTGCCAAACAGTGCCCAGGTTTTACCGTCGAAACGCATCATTTGCTCACGCTCCACGGGGTAAAAATCATCCGCCGAGGTTTTGACATTCACACCAGGCAGCAGCATGGGCAAGGTCAAATCCAGGCTGGCGGCTTGTTTCATCACGTTCGCGCGGGTCAGATCGTCACCGGCTTTTTGCAGCGTATGAACCATCAACTGCGCGATGGTGTAACCGTAGACGTTCAAGTTATCGGTGATGTTGGCCGATGGCTGGTATTTTTTCATCCAGGCCAGCCAGTCGTCCCACTCTTTGCCTTTTTGGAACTGCGGATCGGTTGGGTCTTTGATGTAACCGGCCGTCAAAATGCCAATCGAGTTGTCGATACCTGCCGGTGTGAGCACCGAGGCCACCGAACTGGACACACTGTTCAGGTAGTGCGCCGGCTTCCAGCCCAACTCAGCCGCCTTCTTGATCGCCTGTGCGGCGAACTTTGGGGTGGTGATGTTGAAAAAGGTATCAGCGCCCGATGCCTTGAGCGACACCATCTGGCTGTCGACCGTGGCGTCAGTCACTTCGTAGGTCAGTTTGGAGACGATCATGGACTTGCCCTTTTCGCCCAAACCATCTTCAAAACCCTTCAGGTAGTCTTTGCCGTAGTCGTCGTTCTGGTACAAGATGCCGATTTTGGCGTTGGGTTTGGTTTCCATGATGTGCGAAGCGAACACCTTGGATTCGGACTGGTAGTTCGGCTGGAAACCCATCGTCCAGGGGAAGTTTTTCGGGTCACCCCATTTGGTGGCACCGGTAGCAACAAACAGGTGTGGCACCTTTTTGTCGTTCATGTATTTGTGAATGGCCGAATTGGGTGGTGTGCCTAGTGGCTGGAACAAAAGCAAGACTTCTTCTTGTTCGACCAATTTACGCGCCATCTCGACGGTTTTGGCCGGGTTGTAGCCGTCATCCAGCGAGATGAATTTGATCTTGCGACCGTTCACGCCACCTTCAGCATTGACCTTCTCAAAATAAGCACCAATGGCTTTGCCAATGGTGCCATAAGCCGACGCAGGGCCGGAGTAGGCCACGATGTGGCCGAGTTTGATTTCTTTGTCGTCAGCGCCGACATCGTATTTTTTTTGCGCCAGCGCTTGGCCGGACATCAATGCCGCCGCAGCAAGTGCTGCAGCAAGGCCCATTAGTTTCAGTTTCATGGCTATTTCATCTCCTTCAAAAAATGACTGTCAAGTTGAGAACGAACACTATTAAAACGCTTGCCCCAGCTCAACGCTGTCCGGACAAACCCCCGGAACGCCGACGGAACTTTGCCCAAGCCGTTTGTATCCCGCCCATGATGCCCAGGGGCATCACATACATCAACACAATCAGCAATACGCCATAAATGGCGGCAGGCGCAGATTTGGACAACTCATCGGCGATGTTGGGCATGTACTGGATGAAGATGGCGCCAAAGATGGCCCCTGGAATGGATGCCAAACCACCCACCACCACACCTACCAGCAAGAAGATGGATAGGTTCAATGTAAAACTGTCAGGCGACACAAAAGCCACTACGATGGCTCCCATTCCACCCGCCACGCCACAAAATGCAGCTGAGACGCCAAACGTGAGCGATTTGAAGACCGGCAGGTTGATTCCCATGACAGTGGCTGCAATCGGGTGGTCCCGCACGGCGATCAAGGCGCGGCCCACCCGGCCATGCAGCAGGTTATAGGCCAGCACGAACATCAGTACCGTGACCAAC
>JANOVW010000635.1:0-2554 GCA_031417575.1 Rhodoferax sp.
TTGCGCGGCCCGCGATGCAGCAATCAAAAGCCCACGGTTTTGGCCGTGTAGCCGTGCTGGGTGACGCAGCCCACCCCATGTTGCCCTACCTGGCGCAAGGCGCCGGCATGGCGATTGAAGATGCGCAAGCACTGGCCGTTGCGCTAGGCCGGGTGAGTGATGTACCGAGCCAGGTTGAACAGTTCGCCCAAGCCCGCTGGCAACGTAACGCCCGTGTGCAGCGTCGCGCCATGCGCAACGGACAGATTTTTCATGCGGATGGGGTAGTGCGTTGGGGGCGGGATTTATCGATGCAGCTCTTCGGTGAAAGCTTGCTGGATTTGCCGTGGTTGTACAGGGGTCAGCAACGCAACATGCAAGGTTCATAAGTTCGGTCGATTTGGCGATGGCAAGCAGCGCAACACCCAGGGCGGCTGCGTCCGTGTCCCCCGCCGCGGTTGATGCGCCCTTCGCCTTGCTGATACGGCGAGCGCGGCTCCTCCTTGACCTCCCGCATCCGCCCTGGGTGTTGCGCCGCTTTCGCAGGTGGTGGTAACTGAGTTGACTTTGCGTGGATTGGCAAAGGGGGTGCGCGTTTTTGAGGCGTTGACTGGTAGGGCCAATTGAAACCGTTGCGGCAATGGGTACCAAACAGCCGAGCCTCAAACCACTGCGAGACTCGAAGCACTCACTCTCGCCGCATAGGCGACTCAAAAGAGAAAGCGGCATTCAAACCATCCCCGAGCGCTTGAGGCAGTCCAAGGCGGCTGCGGGAGGTAAAGAAGGAGCCGCTCGCAATGGCCCATCAAGGCGAAAAATTGGTTGTCGCGGCGGGTGACACGGACGCAGCCGCCTTGGGCTGCCTCAGGCGCGGCTACCCATAGGATACGGACCTTGGGCTGTCTCAGGTGCGGCTACCCAAAAGCAGGCAATGCCTTGAGCTTTCTCCCGCGCGGCCTAAAAGCAGTTCAGCAATACCCCACGCCCTGCGTATTCACATACAACGAATACACCGACGTCGTGGCCGCCATGAACAGGCGGTTGCGGTGCACGCCACCAAAACATACGTTGGCGCAACGTTCGGGCAGTTCGATGCGGCCGATCAGCGCTCCTTTGGGGTTGAAGATGTGGACGCCGTCAAGGTGCTGGTTGCCCATGCCCCAGCCGCACCACAGGTTGCCGTCCATGTCCAGGCGAAAGCCGTCGGGCGTGCCGCCGGGGCCGGCATCGATGAAGACGCGGCGGTTGGCCAGCGTTTTTCCGCTCACCGCGTTCGTGCCATTCACCACGTCATAGGCCAGAATTTTGCGCGGTGTGGCGCGCGATTCCACGATGTACAGCACTGATTCATCGGGCGAAAACGCCAAGCCGTTGGGCTGGTTGATGCCCTCGGCCACCACACTGAGACTGCCATCGGCATCGATGCGGTACACGTGGGTGGGCAGTTGCGGTTCGGCCTTGTCGCCTTCGTAGTTTGAGAGGATGCCGAAGGATGGATCGGTAAACCAAACCGAGTCGTCCGACTTCACCACGATGTCATTCGGTGAGTTGAGGCGTTTGCCTTCAAAAGAATCGGCCAGCACGGTGATGCGCCCATCGTGCTCGGTGCGGGTCACGCGGCGCGCGAGGTGCTCGCAGGTGAGCAAGCGACCCTGGCGGTCACGCGTGTTGCCATTGCCCATGTGAGAAGGTTTGCGAAACGGCGACGTGACGCCCGTTTCTTCATCCCATTTGTACATCACGTTGCCGGGCACGTCGCTCCACACCAGTTGGCGCACATCACCCAGCCACACCGGCCCCTCGGCCCAACGAAAACCATGGGCCAGACGTTCGATTTTGGCCAGCGGCAGGCGGTACTTGTCGAAGGCAGTGTCAACGCTGATGATGGCCGGATCGGGCACGCGGGAACTGGGTATAAAATCGGTCATAATGATGTTTTGAAAAAATTAAAGAACATAAATAGGCATAATTTGCTACGTTATTGATATCTTGTTGTGCAATTATTTCCTAAATTCTTATGCATAATTTCAAATAATATTTTCAATATTAAATAAAATGATGAAAAACAGCTTGTTTTGCATCAATCTCCGGCCTTCCAACGCCCCGCCAGGTTCTTCAGCAATTGTGCCGTAGCGGCCAGGCGGCGGTTTTGAATCTCCAGCGCTGTGCGTTCGGCGGCGAGTTCGGTGGTTTGCGCGCTCACCACGTTCAGGTAACTCACCGTACCGGCCTTGTACTGGTTGTTGCTGATCTCCAACGAGCGCCGGGCGGCTTGCAGGGCATCGCTCTGTAACACGGCTTCTTCTTGCAGGCTGGAGGCAGCCACCAGGTTGTCTTCAACTTCCTGCAGGGCGTTCAGCACGGTTTGGCGGTAATTGGCAGCGGCTTGCTCCAGTGTGGCTTTGGCCGTTTCTGCTGCGGCCTCACGGGCACCACCATCAAACAGGCCCATCAAAACCGAGGTGCCCAGCGACCAAAACAGGTTGGGCGTGTTGATCAGCTCAATGATCTCAGGCCCGCGAAAACCGGCGTTGGCCGACAGCGATATTTGCGGGAAAAACGCCGTTTGTGCCAC
>JANOVW010000636.1:0-12071 GCA_031417575.1 Rhodoferax sp.
CAGGTTCAAAACGGCAAATGGGTTGTGGTGTGGCCTACCAGTTACGCGGCAGGCAAGCTGCAAGTTCAGTAACAGTCTTTATAACGACCGGACGCACGCAACACCATGGCCTGGCCCAGTTTTAACCTCCTTGCCCAATCGATTCTTTCGGGTATCTTCATTGGCAGCTTGTATGGCTTGGTGGGGCTTGGGCTGGGGTTGACGTGGGGCCTGTTGCGCCAGATCAACCTGGCGCACTTTGGATTTGTCTTTTTGAGTGCCTACATGAGCTACCACATGGCCAGTGTGTGGGGGCTGGATCCGCTGCTCTCGTTGCTACTGCTACCGCCGTTATTTTTTGTGTTTGGTGTGATGATGCAATGGTTGCTGGCCAAGTTCGAAATTACGCCGTTCAACTCCTTGCTGGTGACGTTCGGTTTGACGGTCATGATCGAAAGCCTGGTGCAAGGCATCTGGACAGCAGATTTTCGGCGGTTGGAGAGCCACTACAACGATTTGAAGTTTGTGGTTGGGGGCTTGTATTTCCCGGTTCCGGAGTTGATAACCCTGCTGCTGGCATGCGCTCTGTGTTACGCCGTGTGGGCTGCGATGCGTTTCACAGATCTGGGCAAGGCATTGCGCGCCATGTCGGAAGACGGGCCCATCGCAACTGCATTTGGTGTTGACCGCCAAAAACTGTCGCTGGTGCTGTCGGGCATTTGCGCGGCTTTGGCGGCAGTGGCCGGCATATGTCTGGCGCTTACGTTTACGCTCACACCTTCGCAGATATTTGCCTGGGTTGGTGTGGTGTTTGCAGCGGTCATGTTGGGCGGTCTGGGAAGTGCTTTGGGGCCTCTGGTAGCCGGCATCTTCATCGGCGTGAGCGAAGCCGTCACCATGGCAGTGGCGGCACCTGCCTGGGCACCCATCGTGTCGTTTTCGCTGCTGATCGTGATGCTGCTTTTCAAGCCGGCCAAAGCGGGTTAGGCCAAATCGGACGCTAACGGGCGGGTCTGCCTGCGAATTCAATAGAACACGTGCCGATGAACAAGACATTGACGGGAATTTTTGCGGCTGGAGCCGTGTTGGCATCCGTCCCATGGTTGGGCCTGCCGGCTTTTTACGAATCATTTTTGTACCTGATTTGCCACTGGACCATCCTCGCCCTGTCGTGGAACATCTTGTCGGGCTATTCGGGCTATTTTTCATTCGGGCACGGTGCTTTTTTCGGCATCGGCCTGTACACCTCGGCGGGACTGTCGGCCAATTTGAACTGGCCTTTCTTGCTGACCTTGCCGTTTGCCGCCTTGTTTGCGGCGCTGTTGGGCTTGGGGCTTGGTGCGGTGGTGTTCCGGGTGAAGGCCGTACGCGGCGAGTTGTTCGCCTTGCTCACGCTGGCCATTACCTTTGTGGTGGCCACCATTGTGTTGAACACCCGGGTAGATGGCGGGCCCGGGGTTTCTCTGGCCGGTGTTGCGGTGCCCGCCTTGGGTCCCAGCGCTGCCTCGTCCATTTACCTGATGGCCGTGGCTGCAACGGTACTGACGGCGATCGTTGCCTGGCGGGTGCATGCATCCAAACTCGGGCTGGGGCTGTTCGCCATTCATGATGACGAAGATGTCGCCGAAGTGATGGGTGTGCCCACGCTGCGATACAAGCTGATGGCGTTTGCTTTGTCTTGTGCCTTGGCGGGTTTGGCCGGTGGTATCCACGCCCTGTTCGTGAATTACGTGACGGTGGGCGAGACTTTCAACATCACCGTGCCGCTGACCGTGGTGTTGATGAGCGTGTTGGGCGGCACGCGGTATTGGGCCGGCCCGGCGGTGGGCGCCGTGGTGATCACCTGCCTGCTTTATGTCTTTTCGGCAGGTGCTTCGCCCGTGGTGGGGCGGGCCGTGTTTGGCCTGATTTTGGTGGTCGTCATTTTGTTCATGCCCAACGGCATTTTGGCGATGCTGGACAAATGGCAGCGGGGCAGGGCCGGTAAGGCCGACGAGGCAAAAGGTGCGGAATCGGCCAGGCAGGCTGAGCCGCCTTCGGTTCATCCCACTGGCAAGCTCACGGCAAGCCAACCCCAACCCGAGCAGGCCCTGGCACCAACCAAACATCGTGCAGCCCCGGCAAAATCGCTGCTGGAAGTGACCGGCTTGGTCAAGGCATTCACAGGCGTGCGGGCGCTCGACGGTGTCGACCTGAAGGTGTACGAAGGCGAAATCCTCGGCCTGCTGGGCCCCAATGGTTCAGGCAAATCAACCTTCATCAATCTGGTGAGCGGGCACTTTCCCGCGAGTTCAGGCCGCATCCTGTTTGACGGCCGTGATCTGACCACCCTGAGCGCACACAAGGTTGCTCAATCAGGTATCGCCCGCACCTACCAGATTCCGCGCCCTTTTGCGCACATGGACGTGTTGCAAAACGTGGCGCTGGTGGGCATGTTTGGCGGCGCAGCGCTGTCGCGCGCGCAAGCGACGCAGGAGGCCTGGAAGTGGCTGGAGTTCACCGGCCTCATGGCCAAAGCCCATGCCTTGCCAGACGATTTGAACCTGCATCAGCGCAAGTTTTTGGAGCTGGCTCGGGCCTTGGCAGCACGCCCCCGGCTGGTGTTGCTGGACGAGGTATTGTCAGGCCTCACGCCCAGTGAAATCAACGAAGCGGTAGCCCTAATCCGCCAAATTCGCGCCCAAGGTACCACCATCGTGTTCGTTGAACATGTCATGCATGCGGTGATGGCCTTGGTAGACCGGATTGCCGTGCTCAACCATGGCCAATTGCTGGCCGAAGGCGACCCCCACACCGTGATGAAAAATCCGCTGGTGATGACGGCCTATTTGGGTGCCGAGATGCCATCAGCGCCATCCCCCGGCGATGCCATCCCACCAGTGCCAGTGGCAGGAGCCCTGCATGCTTGAACTGCGCGATGTCAAGGTCAACTACGGCGCTGCGCCTGCTTTATGGGGTGTCAGCCTGACGGTTCAAACCGGTGAGTTGGTGTGTGTGGTAGGCCCCAACGGTGCCGGCAAATCGACGCTCATCAATGCGATTGCCGGTGTGCACAAAGCCAGCGCGGGCGACATGACCTTTCACGGCCAGGACATCGCGCAGCTGCCCAGCCACCGGTTTTGTGAGGCCGGCATTGCCATCGTGCCTGAAGGCCGGCGGCTCTTCACCGGCATGTCCGTGCTGGAAAACCTGGAATTGGGCAGTTACATTGCGTCCGCCAAAACCCACCGCAAAACGACGCTGGAGCAAGTCGTCACCTTGTTTCCGGCGCTGAAAGAAAAGCTGCCGCAGCCTGCCGGGTCACTCTCAGGTGGGCAACAACAAATGGTGGCGATTGGCCGGGCACTGATGGCGCGGCCCAAGCTGCTGCTGCTGGACGAGCCTTCGCTGGGCCTGTCGCCGCTGATCGTGCAGGAGATGTTCAAGGCCATCCGCAACATCAATGCGCAAGGCACCTCGGTGCTGCTGGTCGAGCAAAACGTGGTGATGGCCATGCAACTGGCCAAACGCGCTTACGTGATGGAAGAAGGGCGCATCGTGGCCCAAGGCGAAGCCAGCGAGCTGCTCAACCGGCCCGAGATCAAAAAAGCCTACCTCGGGCTGGAAGCCGATTGAGCCCGCCGCTGTTTTGACTGCCCTGCCTGTCATTTCAGACCCGTTTTTTTATCTGGTCGCCATTCCTGCCGTGCTCCTCATGGGCATCGGCAAAAGCGGCTTTGGCAGTGGCGTGGGCTCGCTGGCCGTGCCGCTGATAGCACTGGCCGTTACCGTGCCGCAGGCCGCAGCCATCCTGATGCTCCCGTTGTTGCTGGCAGACCTGCTGGGCATGGCGGCTTTTCGCAAAGATTTCGACAAGGCCCTGCTCAAATTCCTGATCCCGTTTGCCTTGCTGGGCATAGTGATTGGCACCGTGCTGTTCAAGGTGCTCGACAGCCACCTGGTGGCCGGCCTGGTGGGCATTTTTACCCTGCTGTTTTTGGCCCAGCGCCTGCTCTTCCCGCCCAAACCCGGCAGCCAGCCGCCACCCAAATGGCTGGGCGCGGTACTTACCACCACCAGCGGTTTTACCAGTTTTATCGCCCATGCAGGTGGCCCGCCCGTGAGCGCCTACGTCATACCCATGCGCCTGCCTCCGGTGCGCTATTCCGCCACCATGGCCTTCCTTTTCTTTGTGGTCAACTTCTCCAAGTGGATCCCCTACGCTTGGCTGGGCTTGCTGGAAACCCGCAACATGCTGACTTCGCTGGTGTTGCTGCCGCTGGTGCCCATGGGTGTTTGGGTAGGCGTGCGCATCGCCCGGCGCATTGACGAAAAGCTGTTTTACCGGCTGTTGTATGGGGGTATGTTTTTGACGGGGGTGAAGCTGGTTTGGGATGGGTTTTTGGCTTGAGTTTTAGGGCTTGTTGGGCATCCGCCTTAAACCGCAATGAAACTGGCTGTGCGTGAAAGCGCATCCCATGAAAAACCTGTATTTTGAATTTTCCGGTCGACCAATCCGTCTCGTGCACGGCGAAGGTGCAGATTTTTGATTGTTTACTTTATTGGATTTAGTGCGATCAACAGCAATGTAATTGCCAGATAGAGGGTAAATGTTGGAGCAAGCTCAAATGACGCTTAGACAAAAGGGCGGCGGGTAGGTAGCAAACCTGAAGTTGGCCCCGTAACCTGGAAAATTTTCTAAACAACCCATTGGGAATTAGAAACCGCTTTCACGCACGAGGACGGCCAGTACACGGTCCACTTGCGTGGGCAGCCAGGCTTTTGCTTGCGTGTGAATGATGGCGTGGCCGATCGTCATCTGGTTTAATGTTGGTTGCTTATTCAGCGTTACCCGTACCTTGTACAGCGCACTGCTGGGAATGTGTTTGTCACCCGGTAGGGTCGCAATGCTGCCGCCAGCCTGGGCATCCAGCATGGGATGGGGCAAGGTTGCCAAGCGGCTTGTGTCTACGGCGGCAACGGTGCCCGCAAATTTTTCCAGATGACTGCGCAAAACCAGAATATCTGCATGGTCACCCACGCGTATCCGGCTAATGTCTTCTTCGGGTACCAATACATCAACGGCCCAACTGGCCGGATCAATCAGCATCGCCAAAGCCTGTTTGGGGTGTACCCAGCCGTCCAGCGCCAGACCATCGGCAATGTCTTGAAGCGTGCCGCTAAACGGCGCGGAAATATCCAGACGAGACAACTCGTCTTTGAAGAGTTTCACTTCCGCATTGAATTTTTCACGCTGAAGCTGTAGTTCTGCGCGTTGCGTTTCGCCGTCTTCTATGCCCATGAGCCCACGCAGTTCCTGGGCCCTGGCATCAGAAAGCCCCTGTGACCGAACAGCATTCAAAGCAATATCCGGCGAATGGAGCTGGAACAAACGTTCACCCTGCTTGACAGGCCCGGGCGTGGCAACGACAACTAGTTTTGCTGCTATCGGGCTGTAAACCTGCGTTTGGCGCAGTGCATGAACCCAGGCTGTGCCCTGTACCGCGGTTTGCCATGGAACGATACCAAGCGCCAGCAAGCCGGCCAATACCAGCGCCAACAAAAGCAAGCGATTGTTTTTGATGTCAGATCTCCTGTTGACCCAAACCCTGAGTTCCTTCCACACCGGCAACCAGACAAACCACAATATCTCGATCGCGAAAAGTATGATGCCCAAAATCTTGAAAAAGTAATAGTAGACCAACCAAGCAATGCCGATAAATACGATCAACCGATAGATCCAAGTCACCATTGCAAAAACAATCAGTGCAGTCAGGCTGCGGCGGGGAAACTCTTCTGGCCAGGGATCGTCCAGACCTAAAAGGGTGCGTCGCAGCCAAGTGATGGCGAGTGCGCCAGCGCGCTCGTGCAGATTTGGAAAATCCAGCCAGTCAGAAAGAATAAAGTAGCCGTCGAACCGCATGAACGGGCTGAGATTGACCGCCAGTGTCAGCACCCAACTAGTGGTAGCCAGAAAGAACAGGGCGCTGCGCAGTGAACCCTCTGCAGACAAGGCCCAAGCCAGCGTGGCAAAACCAGCCAATGACAATTCGGCCACGATGCCCGCACAGGCAATGTGCAAGCGCTGTTTCGCTTGAGTGAGTTTCCAGCTTTCGGAGGTGTCGGTATAAGGCATGGGGAACATCACCAGCAGGGCAATACCCATGTGGGCAACCCGCACGCCATAACGTGTCGCGGTGATTGCATGTCCCATTTCATGCAGCGTTTTTGAAAACACCAGTGCGCAAGCAAATCCAAAGGCACCCGAAACGGTCATTTGGTCAATCAGGGTAGCCGAAAACACATCCCATTGACGACCGACCAAAATCAAACCAATCAGGGCGACAGCTATGACCGTTGCCGCCGAAAACGGCGAATACAGCCACTGCAGCGCAGGCATGAGTCGGGCCAAAGTGGCTTGTGGGCGGATCAATGGAATGCGGAAAAACAAGTAGTGGTGGACCAGCCAAGTTAACCAACTTTGACTGAGCGCTTGTTTCTGGTTGACCAAACGGCCAACATCCTGAGGTGACCGCACTTGCAAAAGATGGTGGCGTTGTAAAAAAGCCGCCAAATTGTTGACGTCCTCTGGCTCAATCTCAAGCGTTGTTTGTGCATTCACGTCAGCTACTATCTGAGTAACTTCGCGAAGTTGCCAGCGGCTCAGTATTTCAAAATCCAGCCAGTCAATCCGATAAAAGCGGTTGACGATCGGATCCAGAATCATCCAGGCTGGGCTGCCGTCACGGTTATGAGCTGCCGGTAGTAGCCGAAGTTCATCGCGCAAGGGTGGCACCACCGCATTAGCCAAAGCCGACCCATCAAAAGAAGAAGTGGCTGGCGACGCTTTACCCACTAAATCGATTGGGACTGCATGCATGGCTCAGGCGGCTAGTAACCGACCCATTCACGCAGTGCGGCAATGGGTCGGCGAAACAGGTAGTAGCCCAAATTGCTCCAGCTTCCGGAGATACGAGCGGTTCCGCGTAGTCCGATGCGTGGAAGCCCAGAACCAGCTTCGCCACTGGGTGTCTCAAATTTGCCCTTTAGGCGATAGCTGGCGATGCCTTCTGGGCTCATGGTTGCCTGGTAACTGGTTTGGAGCAAAGTGCCACCAATGGGCTCCAGTGGCTTTGTATGTAAAAACACCTTGATCGGGGCGCCCGGCTCAATGTTCAGTGCGTCTTTTACAGGCAGCCACATCAAGAGCCCTGCATCTTGCGGGTCAGCCAACTGAATCACACGTTCCCCTGTCTGAACAGGGCGACCTATCCAGTCATTTGCATCGGTAAATATGGCAATGCCATCGCGTTCTGCCTTGATTTCAACTCGGGCCATCAAAGCCTTGATTGAAGCGAGTTCAGCCTCTTTTTCCCGCACACGGCCAATGTTCGCTGCCAGAATGGCTTTTGCTTTGATGTCGTCAAAGGCTCGCTGCTCAGCAGCTAGCGCATCTGCACGCGCAATTGCCAATGCCTTATTCGCCACTTCATAGCGATTGATGATGGAGGTGTCGTCCAAGGTAAACAAAACATCCCCCACTTTTACTTGTGAGTTGGGTTGTACCAAGAAGGAGTTGACAACACCATCCTGCGGTGCCGCCACGCTAAAGGTATTCAATGCCACCACTTCCGCTGTGGCCAACGTAGATAGACGTACGGGAAAAAACATCAACCCGCTCAGCAGAAGCACCGTGAAAAGCACTACCCTGGACGCACCTATCGCCTGTCGTATGCCGCCACCCTTGTGATCCAACGCCGCTAGGCAATAGGCATAGGTGCGGTGAAGGTGCGAAGCCTGACTGATTTCTGCATCAGTCCACTTCGTTTCGCGCGCAAAAAGCGAAACGCCAAGCAGTCGTTCGTCCTGCGTTTTCAAGGTGACTATTAATAGGTGGTCCGGTAACCATTCTTGCCAGCCGTCCCGAAATTCATTTTGTGCAGAATCGAAGTCTACGGCCTGCACCTGCAAAGTGGTGTCAAAAGTTGCAGCCAACCGATTCAGCCAAACAGTGTAAGGAGAGCTTTCCGCCACGCTGGCCAAACCAGACGCGAACGCCAGGTAAAGTGATCCATCCGCTCGCAAATTGAAGAAAGCTGCTTGCCGATAGGCTAGCAACTGCACTGTTTCATTGATGATAGTGAACTTGAGCTCTGCTGGTTTTTGGGCCTGCATGGCTCGGGCACTGAGATGGATGTAAATCTGCTCCCGACTGGGTACTGACGACACCGCATTACCCAGCGGCACGGCGTCGCCCTGCAATGTACTCGCTACCGGTTCGCCGGCGCGGGGCAACTGAGGGGTGGACATATAAGATCAGCGAATACCAGTCAGGTCGGCAATACCGCTCATACCTGGGAGCAGTTCGCGGTAGCTGCGTGTCAGCCGACCTTCAAGCTCTACTGTTTGACTCACAGAATCGACGCGACTATTGATCGCTGTAACCGTAGCGGGATATCTGCCGTTTGTCTCATCAATTTGAACCGTGAACCCTGAGCCGGTCCTGATTTTCCCGAGCAGTTTTGAAGGTGCATTGAGTTTCAGGCGCAAGGGCCCATCATTGACCAGTTCCATCAATGGCTGGCCCGGTGTGGCAGTCATAAAAGTTTTGACATTGGCTTTGGCTACCCTTCCGTCCCAAGGGGCGACCACAGTGCATTGCGAGACCTGTGTTAGATTGAGAGAAAGTTGTGCTTTGTTCTTGTTGACTTGACTCGCTGCCAAGGCAACCTCGACATCGCTGGCTTGCCCCAGCCCTTGCATCTTCACTTTGGCCTCGTGTTGGTCAATCGAGCCACTCAATTCAGCCTTGGACATTTCCACGCGGGCCATCGATTCCTCGCAATCAAATTTGATCAACAAGTCGCCTGCTTTAAAGTACTGACCCAACGCGCCATTGAAGACCATTACTTTTGCCGCGATAGAACTGGCAATTGTTGTTTCTTTGTCGGGGGTTAAAAGTACGCGAACCAAAGATACTTCGGAAGTGAGATTCGCCATCGCAGAAGGCGTCAGCGTTTGTGTTGACGGTACAGGGACGATGTTGGCCGGTAATGCCGATGGTGATTTGCCAGGCTGATTTTCGGATGGCGCAGGCGGTTTTATAGTCTGGGCTGCCGACTGGCTACTTACCAGCGCCAGCGAACAGCAGATTAAAAGTTGTTGTAAGTTCATCGACTAGTTGGCGAGTCCAGGTCCGGTGCTAAGCGGCTGGTTAATGTTTGCTTGAGCCGCGTCAACCCGTGCAAGCCAAACCTTCATTACGGGCAAGTTTGAGGTTGCTGCGGCAATCAGCGTAGCCTCCAGGACAGAATCGCGTGATTTTTCGGGAATTTTGGTCTTGAAATCAGTCGAGTCAGACACGGTTCCTGTCCTGTCGGTCAAGCGAATTGACCAATCAGCTCGCTCGACAGCCAGGCTGATGTTGCGTTTGAGCGAAAAAGAAAGCGGCAGCCCAACGTTATCGTCGTTGACGATGTCATTTCGCGCCAGTAAATCAATCAAGCTTTGCTTGATTTGAGCATTAAGTGCGGGTTCTTGTATGCCTTCAATTCGGACAGACACTTTGCTGGTGTTGCCAAACAAATTCGACTTGAACTTCCACGAATCGGCGGCCTCGTCCTTAAGATGTTGTTTGATCCTGCCTGCCAGGTGGGCCACTGAATTGCCATCAAAATCGTCTGGCAATGGGTCAAACCCGAGGGCGTTATATAAGCGACCAAAGGCAATTTGTGCGTTGGCATAAGTGTTGGCACTTTGGTAGGCACCAAGCACTGCGCGGGCTTCAGTGCGAATTGCTTCGAGTTCATTTTCAAGCTTGGCACTAACTGAGGCCTTGGTAAATGTTGCCAATCTGCGGTCAACACTAGCGGCCTGTTCGGCCAATTTATGGTCTTCCACGGCAAGTCGATACCGTTCAACGCTCACGCGCAGTTGGGTAATGATGGCCATGGATAAGGCCAATCGTCTTGCTTGGTCGACCTTGATTTGTTGATCCTGTGTTCTTTCAAGGTCTGGAATTGAAAACAGCCGCAATAGATTCCACGTTACCCCCACACTGGCTTGCTGCCAATTTTTGTTGAAGAGGAAATCGTTGGAGTTGTATTGGAGCCCGGCTGCAACGTTCAAATTGGGAAATACGCTCAGAAATTGTTTTCGCGTCTCATCTGCTGTAATACGTTTCTTGAAATCCTCTTCGCGCAATTCGGGTCTCTGGAGCAGGGCCATCTCTTCAAGTGCCAGGAAATTTGTGGGAACGGGAGGCAAGGCTGCTTCCTGTGTTTCAGTCAGCGTAAAGGTTGTACCCGGCGGCACACTCATCATGGCTGACAGTTCATGCTTCGCAAAGTCCAGATCTTGTCGGCGTTGATTGAGCAAAGAAGTTGCATCTAGGAGAGCCCGTTGATAATTCAGCGCTAGTGCAGGTGAAATGATTTTTTGGGTTTCAGCTTCGCGCGAGCGCATCAAGGCGGTATCAGCACGTGCAAGAGTTGACTGAGCTTCTACCGCCAACCTTTGGGCGCCAAGTGCACGCCAATAAGCTGCGCGGACGTCCTGGATCATGTTTTGCACCAGTTTTCTGCGACGTTCCTCGGCTATCAGGTACTGGTTAGCATTCTGTTTTGAGCGGTAATATGAAACACCAAAATCCAGTACGTTCCAGCTAAATTCAGCGCCAGCCTGTGCATAGTCGCGGGTTTGCGATGTGGATGGCCGCAAACTCAGAATTCCATCCTGGATACCTATGCTGGTGCCACCGGAATCGTTGTTGCGCGTGTTATAGCCTGCGCTCAGCAACAGTTTGGGCCACATTTCAAATTTGGAATAATCAGTTATCCCCAATGCCAAAGCAGACTCCATCTGCTTGAGGCGATAGTCAAGGTTGTACTTTAGACTTCGGGCGACAGCGACTTCGAGTGTAATCGGGCCTGAAATTACATCCTGATTCAAATACATTTTCGACGTGTCCTCTTTGACTCGCGCCGTGACCTCTTCTTGGGTTACGAGGTCTGGCGTCACAGTGCACCCGGTCAAAAAGGCGGTCAATGTAATTCCGATGAGTTGTGGCATGCGAAAATGCACAGACCGATTGCGTGCTGAAATCATTCGTTTTCCTTGGGATTCTTGAGCCTAAAACAAGCTAATTAAATAGAAATTGGCGCGAAGTAGCTTTGAGTACGCTGAGTATATTTCTTGGGTTGTCTTTGAATTAGAAAATCGGCACTGTTGAGCGAAGTCTTCCTGATTCGTGGCTGACTTGTCTTGTGAAGCTGGCTGCTGCCATCTGTCTATCGTGCGCACGGCTTCCTGTTGTTTTGACCGTTTCCTCAAATTCCGGCGCCTCCAGGCGAATGCCCATTGCAGTAGGTGCTTCAAGTTTGTTCGTGTCCGCTGTGTCGGCATTTTCGCCTAGGGCGGAAATCACGACGTCTGCCATGTCTTGACTAGTCTGAGCCGAGGCCAGAGCTACCGAAGGCTCACTGATTGGTGAGCGCAGATCGAAAGCAAATAGTGGACTGGAATTCGGATTGATCAGCTTGGACGCGCTGGTGATGTTGGAATGCCGAATCGTCGCCTCGATTTGAGACTGGAGGACGGCATTGTGGACAAATTGATCAGGCTCGAATCCGACAACTTGACCCCGAACGGCACTTTGTACGTACAAATGGTTTCGGGTTTCTATTGGCAAAACCCGAACGTCAAGCGGTCGGTTCGCCTCATCATTTGCTGTGCCAACGTCTTTGACAAAAGCTTCAAACCCAGCGGTATAGCTAGAGGTCCCCTGTGACTCCCGTACCGCGAATTGAACAAACAGGGCTTCTCGTTGTTCGGGTTGAAGGGTCACAAGGTAGCGGAAGCCATCACCGATTTCGTTCGAGCGATCCGACTTTGGCCCGAAGGCCGTTGTTGGGTTAATGGAGTCGCCGGGAAGCACCGGTGCAATCACCTTGATCGTCGTGTTGGCCTGTGTTCCGACATTACCGGCGGTGTCGCTCAGTTGAGCGCTGACGGTGAGGGTATTGCCATTGCCTGGGCTGGCAAAACTGGTGGCCAGCGTACCGGCGCTGATCTGGGCGGCGCTGAGTACCACGGTGGTGGTGGTGGTGCCATCG